>JBPYFB010000139.1:0-9482 GCA_051986465.1 Rugosimonospora sp. | reverse complement strand
ACCGGCGTACGGCGGCGCCTACCCCGCATACGCCCCGGTCATGGTCCCCGCGCGGTCCACCAACGGGATGGCCATCGCGTCGCTCGTCCTGTCCCTGTCCGGTCTGATGACGTGCGGGGTGATCAGCATCGTCGGCGCGATCCTCGGGCACGTCGCGCGCCGGCAGATCCGCGAGCGCGGCGACGGTGGCGAGGGCATGGCGCTGGCCGGCGTGATCATCGGCTGGGTCGCGTTCGGGCTCGGGGTCGTCGGTACCGTCCTGTTCGTCCTGCTGATCAGGTCCGCCGCCAACAACCTTCCGAACACCTACCCGACGTACTAGCCAGCCCGACGTACTAGCCAGCCGGCGGCTCGAACGCCGTCGTGCGCGCCATCCCGGCCGCCCGCCCCTTGGCGGCGATCACCAGCGCCATCTTGCGGGACGCCTCGTCGATCATCTCGTCGCCGAGCATGACCGCGCCCAGCCGGCCGCCGGCCTCGGAGGTGTAGTACCCGTACGCGTCGAGGATCAGCTCGGCGTGGTCGTAGTCGGCCTGGTCCGGCGAGTAGATCTCGTTGGCCGCGTCGATCTGGCCCGGGTGCAGCACCCACTTGCCGTCGAAGCCCAGCGCCGCGCTGCGCCGCGCCACCTCGCGGAACGCGTCCACGTCGCGGATCTGCAGGAACGGGCCGTCGATGGCCTGGAGATCGTGCATGCGCGCGGCCATGAGGATGCGCATCAGGATGTAGTGGTACGGGTCGCCCGGGTAGTCCGGGTGCAGCGCGCCGACCGCGAGCGACTTCATGTTGATGGAGGCCATGAAGTCGGCCGGACCGAAGATGATCGTCTCAACCCGTGGCGAGGCCGCCGCGATCGCGTCCACATTGACCAGTCCGCGCGCGTTCTCGATCTGCGCCTCGATGCCGATGCCGCCGACCGGCAGGCCCAGCGCCTTCTCCAGTTGGGTCAGCGTGAGGTCGAGCCACTGGATGTGCGCCGCCTCCTGCACCTTCGGCAGCATGATGGCGTCCAGGTGCCCGCCGGCGCCCTCGACCACCTCGACCACGTCCTGGTACGTCCACTGTGTCGTCAGGTCGTTGACCCGCACCACGCGAGCCTTGCCCGACCAGTCGCCGTCGGTCAGCGCCGCCACGATGTTCTTCCGCGCGCCCGGCTTGGCGAGCGGGGCGACTGCGTCCTCGAGGTCGAGGAAGACCTGGTCGGCCGGGATCCCCTGGGCCTTGTCGAGCATCTTGGGGTTGGAGCCCGGCACCGCCAGGCAGGACCGGCGCGAATGACCAGCAGCACCCATCGTGGCTCCCTCGTTCTTCCTAGGTTACTTTCCGGTACGGTAACCTCGCGCCGTGGCTGACGAGAACGAACCTGTGGGAGATTTCACCGGCCGGACCGTAGTGGTGACCGGTGCCAACTCCGGTGTTGGGCGGGCCGCCGCGATCGAGTTCGGCAGGCTCGGTGCCCGGGTCGCGCTCGTGGGCCGCGATCAGGAGCGGCTGACCGAGGCGGTGGCGGCCGTACGGGAGGTCGCCGGCGCGGGCCCGGAGCCGGTCGGGTACCAGGCGGACTTCGCCGTCCTCGACGAGGTACGCGAACTGGCGACCCGGCTCGCCGAGGCGTACCCGACGATCGATGTCCTCGCGAACAACGCCGGCGCGGTGGTGCCGCGACGAGTGACCACAGTGGACGGTCACGAGCTGACGATACAAGCCAACCACCTGGCCCCGTTCCTCCTCGCCCATCTGCTGCGGGAGCGCCTGCGCGGCGGCCGGATCGTGAACACCGCCTCGGAAGCGCACCGGTCGGGCCGGCTGCACCCGGGCGACCTGGACAGCACGCGGCTGCCGTACCGGGCCCTGCGGGTGTACGGGTCCAGCAAGCAGGCGAACATCCTGTTCGCCGCGGAGGCCGCCCGGCGCTGGCCCGAGATCCTTTCATTCTCGTACCACCCGGGCGTGGTCCGCAGCCGCTTCGGGCGGGACAGCGCGATGTACCGCTTCTTCTACCGGTACGCGCCGATGCTGACGACGCCCGAGGCAGGTGCCGACACAATGCTGTGGCTGGCCGCCACACCGGCGGAGCAGCTCGTCAACGGCGGCTACTACGACCGGCGGCGGCTGCGGCGACCGGCGGCGCCGACCGGCGAGCCCGCCTTCGCGGCTCAGCTCTGGGAGGCCAGCACGGCAGCGGCCGGGCTGGCGTGACGGTCAGGGCGCGTCGCTGATCGGCAGGGCCGGTGCGCGGCTGCCGAGCACCACCACGACCACGCCGGCGAGCAGCAGCGCCAAGCCTGGCCACTCCCCTGGGCGGGGCGCCTGGTGCAGCCATACCCAGGTGACCAGCGCGGCTCCGGGTACCTCCAGCAGGATCAGCACGGAGACCGTGGTGGCCGAGATGCGCTCCAGCGCGTAGTTGAACATCGTGTGCCCGAGCAGTTGCGGTCCCACGGTCATGGCGAGAATCGCGAGCCACGCGGTTGCCGGGTAGCCGGTCAGCGGTACCCGGGCCACGAGGCAGGTGAGCACGAGCGCCAGCGAGCAGACCCCGTAGCAGACCGCGGCGTAGGTACGGTTGCTGATCGTCGCGCGTACCCGCTCACCGAAGGCGGTGTAGACGGCGTTGGCCATGCCACCGGCGAGGGCGAGCATGTCACCGGCGAAGGCGCGGCGGGACAGCACAAGATCCACGCCGCTGGCGAGGGCGGCACCGCTGACCGCGACGCAGATGCCGACCCATACCTGGCGCGGCAGGCGCCGGCCCTGGCCGAGCGCGATCAGGCCCTGCCACACCGGCTGGGTGGCGGCGAGCGCGGTCGCGGTGGCGACGGCGGTGAGCCGGGCGCTCGGTACCCACGTCGCGAAGTGCACGCCGAGCGCGAGCCCGGCCAGTACACAGCCGGCGAGAGCGGCCCGGCCCTCGCGGCGGGTGATGAAGGTCAGCTCCTTGCCCCGCGTCGCGGCCAGCGGGGCGAGCGCCGCGGTACCGAAGGCGTTGCGCCAGAAGGCGATCGCCAGGGCAGGGGCCGCCGCGTACGCGATGAGCGGGCCGGAGACGGATATCGCGACGACGGCGACGGCGAGCGCCGCGAAGGTGGGCGTGCCGATGCTGGGGCGGCGAAGCATGATCCACATGATGGCACGGCAGGTCTTGGAGTACGGAGACAACGATGCGTTGCTGTGTCAATACGCTGTGAGTTTGTGTTCAGTGCGGTCCTGTTCGACTTCTTCGGAACCCTGACCCACGCGGTACGCCGCGGCCCGGTACACGCCACGATCGCGCACCGGCTGGGCTGCGACCCGGCGGCGTTCATCGCCGAACTCGACGCCACCTTCCACGTCCGGGCCAGCGGCGCGTACGGCGGTCAGTCGGAGTCGCTGCGGCGCCTCGCGGCGAACCTCGGCGCCGATCCCCGCCCGCGCGACGTGCGCATCGCCGCGACAGGTCGCGAACTCGCGATCCAGCTCGAAACCCGGCTGCGCGCCGAGGCGGTACCGGTACTGCGCGCGCTGCGGGCTCGGGGCCTGGGTACCGGACTGGTCAGCGACTGCACCCACGAGCTGCCCTGGTTCCTGCCCCGGCTGCCGGTCGCGCCGCTGCTGGACGCCTGCGTGTACTCGGTGGCGTTGGGCGCCTGCAAGCCCGAGCCCGAGCTGTACCTCGCCGCGTGCGGGCAGCTCGGCGTGGCGCCGCGGGATTGCCTGTACGTCGGCGACGGCGGCGGTCGGGAACTCACCGGCGCCCGGGCGCTCGGCATGAGGGCGGTCCGGCTGGCCGCCCCCGATCTCGCGCACCACGTGGTCTTCGACGCGGAGCGGGAGTGGTCAGGCCCGCAGGTCACGAGGCTCGCGGAGGTGCTGGAGCTCGTGGACGCCGGCCGGGTCACACCTCTGGCGGGCGTACCGGGGGCGCGGTGAGCGCGGCCACGTCGGGCCGGCCGGCGAGCGCGGGATCCGGGCGGTGTACCCCGCCCAGCCCGGACTGCTCGTGGGCGATCTTCTCCTGCAGGCGCAGGATCCCGTGCAGCAGCGCCTCCGGGCGCGGCGGGCAGCCCGGCACGTACACGTCGACCGGGATGAGCTGGTCGACGCCCTTCGTCACGGAGTAGGAGTCCCAGTACGGGCCGCCGCAGTTGGCGCAGGCGCCGAACGAGATCACGTACTTGGGTTCGGGCATCTGGTCGTAGAGCCGCTTGATCGCGGGCGCCATCTTGTCGGTGACGGTGCCGGAGACGACCATCAGGTCGGCCTGCCGGGGGCCGTGCGCGAACGGGATCACGCCCAACCGGATGAAGTCGTGGCGCCCCATCGAGGTGGCGATGAACTCGATCGCGCAGCAGGCGAGCCCGAAGTTGAAGACCCACAGGGAGTACTTGCGCCCCCAGTTCAGTACGAACCGGATCGGCTCCCCGAGGACTCCCGGCAGCTCGGCCATGTCAGCAGCCTACTCGGAACCGGGGTACCAGGCGGCCGCCCGCATGTCGACGCGCTCACCGCGCAGCGGGGTGCGCTCGGCGCGCAGCCGGCGCAGCGCTTCCACCTCGTGCCCGGGTACCACCCGGCCATTGGCGGCGACCACCCGGTGCCAGGGGACGGCGCCGCCGTACCTGGACATCACGGTACCGACCTCGCGCGGTCCGCCCCGACCGAGCCACTCGGCGATCGCGCCGTACGACATGACCCGGCCCGGCGGTATCCGCTCGACGAGCGCGAGCACCTCCTCGACGTACTCGTCCACCGCCCTCACGAACCTCACCATATGGGATCTCACGACGGGCCGGCCGCCCGCGCAACGCACAATGGTCAGGTGCGTCCCGATGTCACCAGCGCGAAGCGGATCGTAGTCAAGATCGGCTCCTCATCGCTGACCACGGGCCCGGCCGGGCTGGACCGGGCCCGGGTGGATGCGCTCGTCGACGCGCTGGCCGGTGCGGGGCGCCGCGCCGAGGTGGTGCTCGTCTCCTCCGGCGCGATCGCGGCCGGGCTGGCGCCGCTCGGGCTGCCGCGCCGCCCCCGCGACCTGGCGACCCAGCAGGCGGCGGCGAGCGTCGGGCAGGGGCTGCTCATGCAGGCGTACACGGACGCGTTCAGCCGGCAGGGGCGCATCGTCGGGCAGGTGCTGCTGACCGCCGACGACGTGACCCGGCGGGCGCATTACCGCAACGCGTACCGGACGCTCCGGCGCCTGCTCGACTTCGGCACGGTACCGATCGTGAACGAGAACGATACGGTCGCCACCCAGGAGATCCGCTTCGGTGACAACGACCGGCTCGCCGCGCTCGTCGCCGCACTCGTCCACGCGGACCTACTCGTACTTCTGTCCGATGTGGACGCTCTCTACACCGGCGACCCGCGCCGCGCCGGTGTGCGGCGGATCGACGAGGTACACGGCGAGGCCGACCTCGAAGGTGTCGCGGTCGGCCGTACCGGTCGGGCGGGGCTGGGTACGGGCGGCATGGTGACGAAGGTCGAGGCGGCCCGGATCGCGACCGGCGCGGGCATTCCGGTGGTGCTGACCGCCGCGCCGTACGCGGCCGAGGCACTCTCCGGCGAGCCGGTGGGCACGCTCTTCCATCGGGTACGGGAACGGCCGGCGGCCCGGCTGTTCTGGCTCGCCCACGCGACCGCGCCGCGCGGCCGGCTGCACCTGGATCCGGGTGCCGTGACCGCGGTGGTCGGGCGCGGGGCGTCCCTGCTGCCCGCCGGCATCACCTCGGTGGACGGCCGGTTCGCCGCTGGCGACCCGGTGGACCTGGTCGACTCGGCCGGCCGCCCGGTCGCCCGCGGTCTGGTCAACTACGACGCGATCGAACTGCCCGGCCTGCTCGGACGCTCCACTGTGGAGCTCGCCGCGGAACTGGGCCCCGGATACGAGAAGGAGGTCGTCCACCGGGACGACCTGGTACTGCTGTGAGGTGGCTGAGATGACGGTCCTTGAGGGTGCCCGACGCGCGCGGGAGGCCGCCGCCGCATTGGCGACCGCCTCACGCTCCACAAAGGACGGTGTGCTGCTAGCGATGGCGGACGCGCTTGCCGCCCGTACCGCCGAACTCATGGCGGCGAACGACGCGGACCTGGAAGCCGCGCGCGCACAGGGAATGGCGGCGGGCCTACAGGACCGGCTGGCGCTCACGCCGGCCCGCATCGCGGGCATGGCGGGCGGCCTGCGGCAGACCGCGGCGCTGCCCGATCCGGTGGGCGAGGAGGTGCGCGGCTCGATCCTGCCGAATGGCTTGGAACTGCGCCAGATCCGGGTGCCGCTCGGCGTCGTCGGCATCATCTACGAGGCGCGCCCCAACGTGACCGCGGACGCCGCCGGGCTGTGTCTGAAGGCGGGCAACGCCGTGCTGTTGCGCGGTTCGTCGTCGGCGGCACACTCCAACGCGGCCATCGTCGAGGTGTTGCGCGCGGCGGTCGAGGCGTCCGGCCTGCCGGCCGAGGCGATCCAATATGTGGACCCATCGTCCCGCGATTCGGTCAAGCAGCTGATGCGGGCGCGCGGCCTGGTCGATGTGCTGATCCCGCGCGGCGGCGCGGCGCTGATCCGGTCGGTGGTGGAGGAGTCGACGGTACCGGTGATCGAGACCGGAGTCGGTAACTGCCACGTGTACGTGGACGAGGCGGCCGACCTGGAGATGGCGCTCGCCATCCTGCTCAACGCGAAGCTATCCCGCCCCTCGGTGTGCAACGCGGCGGAATCGCTGCTGGTGCACGAGAAGGTGGCCGGCGCGTTCCTGGCTCGGGCGCTGCCGGCGCTGCACGAGGCGGGCGTGACGGTGCACGGGTCGGCCGCGGTGGTGGCCGCGGGCGCGAGCGCCGGTGTTGAGGTACAGCCCGCGACCGATGAGGACTACGCGGCCGAGTACCTGTCGCTCGACCTGTCGGCGGCGGTGGTGCCGTCGCTCGCCGACGCGGTCGCGCACATCCGCCGGTACGGGACGGGGCACTCGGAGGCGATCGTCACGAACTCGCTCGTTGCGGCGCGTACGTTCGTGTCCACTGTGGACGCGGCGGCGGTACTCGTGAACGCGTCGACACGCTTCACGGACGGCGGCGAGTTCGGCTTCGGCGCGGAGATCGGCATTTCGACGCAGAAGTTGCACGCACGCGGCCCGATGGGCCTGCCCGAACTGACGTCGACGAAGTACGTGGTGACCGGCGCCGGCCACATCCGCTGACGCCAGCCCACCGCGGCCCGGCCCCGCCGCGCCCGCACCGCCCCCGCGCCCGCACCGCCCCCGCGGCCCGCTCAAGATCGCGCCCGCGGCCCGCTCAAGATCGCGACAATTTCATTGAAGTTGCGGTGTTGGGGCTGTGCCAACCCCGCAATTTCAATGAAGTTGCGGGGATCTTGGTGTTATCGGAGGGCGCGGATGGCGGTCAGCGTGGTGTTTACGTCGAAGACGTCGCCGTCGTCGCTCGGCCAACCGCCGTCGCTGCGCTGCGTCTCAGTCAGCCGCTTGCGCGCGGCGACCAGCAGCCAGTCGTCGACCGACATGCCGGCCCGGCGCAGCGCCGCCATCAGGCAGGCGGTATCCGCCGGGCTCATGTCCGGCACCCGGTCGGCGAGGATCACCTGAATCTGCGCGGCCTCGTAGAAGATGCCCGCCTGGAACAGCAGTGCCGCGCCGAGCCAGCCCGCGACGAGGTACGACGGCCAGCTCCCGTCCTCGCGCATCGCCGCCTTGAACGCCTGGGTGGCCCGGTGCACGACCTCCCCGTAGACCGCGGCTGCCGGGTGCGGCGAGGGCTCCTCCGGCCCCGCCACCGATACCCAGAAACCCGCGTTGGCGGTCAGGTACAGCCGCGCCTCCGGGTCGCCCGGCTGGGCCCAGTCCGGGGCGACATCCGCCAGCGACTGGTCCTCTTCCCACGTGCCGTCGGGCTGCTGGCGCTCGGCCAGCCAGCGCAGCGCCTTGCGCGCGGCGGGCCGGTCCAGCGCGCCCAGGTCATCCAGTTCGCTGAGGTGGAAGCAGGTGGCGTCGACCGACGCGACGCCACCGCCCCAGAACGCCGGCCAGCCGCCCTCGTCGGCTTGGCCCGCTTCGACCTTGGCCAAGATCTCTGGACTGGGCAGCATGCCCGAGCGCAGCCAGGACAGCCTGGCGCGCTCCACTCGATCCCCATGCGCGACCACGAACCCGATCGCGCCGTCCATATCGACCACGACTCGTAGGGTACCGAGGCCAGACCGACCTGCTGTAGTAGTACGACCGGTCAGTAGATCGGCTGTGACGGGTCGATCTGCCGCACCCAGGACACCACGCCGCCCTGGACGTGCACGGCGTCCTTGAAGCCGGCCGCCTTGACCGCCGCCAGCGCCTCGGCCGAGCGCACGCCGGTCTTGCAGTACAGGACGATCTGCCGGTCCTGCGGCAGCGAAGACAGCGCGTTGCCCGAGATGATGTCGCCCTTGGGTACCAGCCGCGAGCCGGGGATGCTCACGATCTCGTACTCGGCCGGCTCCCGTACGTCGACCAGGTCGATCGACTTGCCCGCCTCGATCCAGTCGCGCAGATCCATCGCCGTGATGGTCGCGCCGATCGCGGCGGCGGTGGCATCCTCGGATACCGCGCCGCAGAAGTCCTCGTAGTCGATCAGACCGGTGATCGTCGGGTTCTCACCGCAGAGCGGGCAGTTGGGGTCCTTGCGTACCTTGATCTTCCGGTACGTCATCTCCAGCGCGTCGTAGACCATCAATCCACCGACCAGCGGCTCGCCAATCCCGGTGAGCAGCTTGATCGCCTCGGTCACCTGGATCGAGCCGATCGACGCGCACAGCACGCCCAGCACGCCGCCCTCGGCGCAGGAGGGGACCATGCCCGGCGGCGGCGGCTCCGGGTACAGGCAGCGGTAGCAGGGACCGTGCTCGGCCCAGAAGACGCTGGCCTGCCCGTCGAACCGGTAGATCGAGCCCCACACGTACGGCTTGTGCAGCAGCACGGCCGCGTCGTTGACCAGGTATCGGGTGGCGAAGTTGTCGGTACCGTCGACGATCAGGTCGTACTGCTCGAAGATGCCGAACACGTTGTCGTTGTTCAGCGCCTCGTTGTGGATGATGACCTCGACGTACGGGTTGATCTCCTTGACCGAGTCGCGCGCCGACTCGGCCTTGGACCGCCCGATGTCGGACTGGCCGTGGATGATCTGGCGCTGCAGGTTGGACTCGTCAACGGTGTCGAACTCGACGATGCCGAGGGTACCGACACCGGCGGCGGCGAGGTACATGAGCGCCGGCGAGCCCAGGCCGCCCGCGCCCACGCACAGCACGCGCGCGTTCTTCAGGCGCTTCTGCCCGGTCATCGCCACGTCCGGAATGATCAGGTGGCGGCTGTACCGGCGGACCTCGTCAACAGTCAGGTCCGTGGCGGGCTCAACGAGCGGGGGCAACGGCACGGTTTCCTCCCGGAAATGGCTTTGGAAGAAGCACTCACCATTGTCACCCGGCGAGCCGGCGAACGCTCGTGACGTCCGACACCACAGTATTGGCG
>JBPYFB010000138.1:0-24220 GCA_051986465.1 Rugosimonospora sp. | reverse complement strand
GAGCTGCACGACGTCGTCGCGCATGGCATGTCGGTGATAGTGGTACAGGCCCAAGCCGCGGAGGCCGCGCTGCCGCCCGACTCGGCAACCTCGCGGGAGGCGCTCCGCCACGTCATCGGAACCGGGCGGGCGTCGCTCGCGGAGATGCGTCGGCTGCTCGGGATCGTCCGGCCGGACGCGCCACCCGCGCTGGATCCGCAGCCTGGGATGGCCGCGCTGCCGGCGCTCGTGGACGAGGTCCGTGAGGTCGGCACCCCCGTGACGCTGCAGATCGAGGGCGAGCCCGCGCCGCTGCCGGCCGCCGTAGACCTGGCTGCGTACCGGATCATCCAGGAGGCGCTCACCAACACCCGCAAGCACGCGGGGCCGGGCGCTCGGGCCGTGATCCGGCTGGCTTTCACGGGCGCGTACCTTCAGGTCGACATCGCCGACGACGGCCCGGCCCCGACGCCTGCGCCCGCGCCCGACGGCCATGGGTTGCGGGGTATCCGCGAGCGGGTCGCCGCCCTCGGCGGCGAGCTGCGCGCCGGCCCGCAGGAGGCGGGCGGCTTCGCGGTGCGCGTCCGGTTGCCCACCGCGGACTCGCCATGATCCGCGTACTGCTCGTCGATGACCAGACCCTGGTGCGCACCGGCTTCCGGGTCATCCTCGACCGGACCCCCGACATCGCGGTCGTCGCCGAGGCCGCGACCGGCGCCGAGGCGCTGCGGGCGGCGCGCCTCACCCACCCCGACGTAATCCTGATGGACGTGCGTATGCCCGGCATGGATGGCATCGAGGCCACCCGCCGGCTGCGCGACCATGCCGGCGCGGACGCGCCACCGCGCATCATCATCCTGACCACCTTCGACCTGGATGAGTACGTCTACGCCGGACTGCGGGCCGGTGCCAGCGGCTTCCTGCTCAAGGACACCCTGGCCGCCGATCTGATCGCCGCCGTCCGCACCGTGGCGGGTGGCCAGGCGGTGGCGGCGCCGACCGTGACCCGCCGCCTCATCGAGCACTTCGCGAACACGGAGCCGGCGCGGCCGCGGGACGAGTCCCGGCTCGACGCGCTCACCCCGCGCGAACGCGACGTGCTCGCGCTCGTCGCCCGGGGTCTGTCCAACGTCGAGATCGCCCGGTCGCTCGTGCTCTCCGAGGGAACGGTGAAGAACCACATCAACCGGATCCTGACCAAGCTCGACCTGCGCGACCGGGTCCAGGCCGTGATCATCGGGTACGAGACTGGACTCGCCCCGTGACGGGTACCGTGCTGCTGTGGGCGAGATCCTCGTGGGTACCGCAGGATGGACCGACAAGACCCTGCTCGACTCCGGCTGGTACCCGCCCAGCGCCGATACCGCCGAGAAGCGGCTGGCCTACTACACCGAGCAGTTCCCGCTCGTCGAGGTCGACTCGACGTACTACTCGCCGCCGGCCGAGGCGACCGCCCGGCTGTGGGCGGCGCGTACCCCGCCGCACTTCACCTTCAACGTGAAGGCGTTCAGCCTGCTGCCCGGGCACCCGACCCAGCCCGGCAAGCTCTACAAGGACCTGCGCCCCGAGACCGACAAGAAGAACATCTACCCCGGCGACCTGGCACCGCAGGCGTACGAGGAGGTGTGGACCCGGTTCCTCTCGGCGTTGGAACCGCTGCACGAGGCGGGCCGGCTGGGCCTGCTGCTGTTCCAGTTCCCGCCGTGGTTCACCATCCGCCGCGCCAACAAGCAGTACCTGCTCGAGGTCGCCCGGCGCTGCCAGCCGATGCGGGTCGCCATCGAGCTGCGCCACGAGAGCTGGTTCCACGGCGAGAACGAGCAGGAGACGCTGGCCTTCCTGCGCGAGCACCACCTGCCGTTCGTCTGCGTGGACATGCCGCAGGGATACAGCTCCTCGATCCCACCGGTGGTCGCGGCCACCAGCGACGTCGCGGTGGTGCGCTTCCACGGGCACAGCGAGAAGTGGACCGCGAAGAGCGTGCAGGAGCGCTTCGACTACCTGTACTCGGAGAAGGAGCTGAAGGCGTGGGCGCCCAAGCTCACCAAGCTCGCCGAGCAGACCGGGCAGACGCACGTCGTAATGAACAACTGCCACGGCGACGCCGCACAGCGCAACGGTCAGCAGTTCATCGAGCTACTGACTCGGTAGCGATCTCAGCGCGGCGGGCGCACCCGCGGGTACGGCCGGGTTGGCCGGTGGCACGGCGGCTATCCGCTCGTAGGGCTGGCCGGGTTCGGGGCGCGGGTCCGGGTCGCCCTTGTTGGGCCAGAACGACATTGCGCGCTCGGCCAGCGCGGTGATGGTCAGCGACGGGTTGACGCCGAGGTTCGCGGAGACCGCAGCACCGTCGACAATGGACAGACCTGGGTATCCGTACACCCGGTGGTACGGGTCGACCACGCCCGTACCGGGCGAGTCCCCGATCGCGGCGCCGCCGAGGATGTGCGCGGTGAGCGGGATGTTGAACACGTCGGACCAGGAGCCACCCGGTACCCCGCCGATCTCCTCGGCGAGCATGCGTACCGCCTGGTTTCCGGCCGGGATCCAGCGCGGGTTGGGTGCGCCGTGCCCCTGGCTGCTGGACATGCGCCGGCGCCCGTACCAGTTCCGTCCATAGTGGACTGTCAGTGAGTTGTCCAGCGACTGCATCACCAGCGCGATGACCGTACGCTCGGACCACCGGCGCACCGACAGCACCCGTACGTTCGTCGGCAGCGCCGACAGGAACGCCCGCCACCAGCGCAGCGGCCGCCACCGTTCGCCGTCCACGAGTACCGTCTGCAGCAACCCCATGAAGTTGGAGCCACGCCCGTACCGGACCGGCTCGATGTGCGTGTTCTCGTCGGGGTGGAACGAGCTGGTGATCGCGGCGCCCTCGCTGAAGTCCGTACTCCCGCGCAAGGTACGGGCGCCGAGGATCGCCTCGGAGTTGGTACGCGTCAGGGCACCCAGCCGCGGGGACAGGTCCGGTAGCGTGCCGGTCGCCTTCATCCGGTGCAGCAGCCGCTGGGTACCGAGCGCCCCGGCGGCGAGCACCACGCGCTCGGCCCGGAACGTCTGGCGGGCGACGCCACCCGTACGCCGGGCCCGCACCTCGAAACCGTCGGAGCCGGGGCGGATGGAGGTGACGGTCGTCAGCGGGTACACCTGGACGCCCAGCTTCTCCGCGAGGTACAGGTAGTTCTTGACGAGGCTGTTCTTCGCGTTGTGCCGGCAGCCGGTCATGCAGGCTCCACAGTGGATACAACCGTCCCGGGACGGCCCGGCACCGCCGAAGTACGGGTCGCGCCCCGACTGTCCAAAGTAGATGCCCACCGGAGTGGGGTGGTACGTGTCCGCCACGCCCATCCGCTCGGCCACCTTGCGCATCGCTTCGTCGCTCGGCGTCGACCTCGGGTAGGTGGCCACCCCAAGCATCCGCTCGGCCTGGTCGTACCAGGGCGCGAGCTCCGCCGCCCAGTCGGTGATGTGGCCCCACTGCGAGTCGGTGTAGAACGGCGCCAGCGGCCGGTACAGGGTGTTGGCGTAGACCAGCGAACCGCCGCCGACGCCGGCCCCGGAGAGCACCATCACGTTGCGCAGCAGGTTGATCCGCTGGATGCCGAACCAGTGCAGCCCGGGCGCCCAGACGAAGCGCGGCAACCGCCACGAGGTCTGCGGCAGCTCGTCGTCGGCGAAGCGCCGCCCCGCCTCCAGCACGGCGACCCGATAGCCCTTCTCGGCCAGCCGCAGCGCCGTCACGCTCCCGCCGAAGCCAGAACCCACGACCAGCACGTCGACGTCCATGGCGACCTCCTCGCGGTTACCCGCCAGTAGGGTACGGCGGGCGCCGGTCACCGGTCCAGTACGAGGTTGACCTTCTGGAACTCCTTGAGGTCGCGGTACCCGCACTTCGCCATCGCCCGGCGCAGCCCGCCGAAGAGGTTGAGGCACCCGGCCGGGTCGTCGGACGGCCCGAACAGCAGCCGCTCCATCGTCGGCCTCGCCTCGCCGTGCGCCGGCGGCCGCCCGGCGAGCGCCAGCGAACCGCGCGGCAACTTCGGGTGGCTGGCGGCCGAGTGCCACCACGCGCCACCGGCCGGCGCCTCCTCGCACAGCGACAGCGGCTCGCCGATCATCACCGCGTCGGCGCCGCAGCCCAACGCCTTCGCGACATCTCCCGAGCTGCGCAGGTTCCCGTCGGCGATCAGGTGTACGTACCGGCCGCCGGTCTCGTCGAGGTAGTCCCGCCGGGCCGCCGCCGCGTCCGCGATCGCGGTCGCCATCGGCACCCGGATGCCCAGCACCGTGTCGGTCGTCGACCACTCGTCGGCACCGACACCCACGATGACCCCGGCCGCGCCGGTGCGCATCAGGTGCAGCGCGGTCTTGTAGTCGGTGCAGCCGCCCGCGATCACCGGCAGGTCGAGGTCGGCGATGAACTCCTTGAGGTTGAGCGGCTCATCCACAGTGGACACATGCTCGGCGGAGACGATCGTCCCCTGGATCACCAGCAGGTCCACGCCCGCGTCCAGGATCACCGGCGCCAGTGCGAGCGTGTGCTGCGGCGAGACCCGCACCGCGACGGTCACGCCCGCCTCCCGGATCGCGCGCACCCGGTCCCCGATCAGCTCGGGCCGGATCGGCTCCGCGTAGACCTCCTGCAACCGGCGCGTCGAGGGGGCGCTGCCGTCCAGAGTGCCGAGCTCCTCCAGGATCTTGGTCGGGTCCTCGTACCGCGTCCACAGCCCTTCGACGTTGAGCACGCCCAGCCCGCCGAGGCGGCCCAGGGCCACCGCAGTGGTCGGGCTCATCGTCGCGTCGCTCGGGTGCGCCACGCAGGGGATCCGGAACGGGTACGCGTCGACCTGCCAGTTGGTCGACACGTCGTCGAAGTCGCGGGTACGCCGGCTCGGCACGATCGCGATGTCATCGAGGTGGTACCCGCGCTGCGCCGTCTTGCCCATGCCTATCTCAACCATGTCGCGCACGACTCACTCCAAAAGACGCCACGCGCTCAGCGCGAGTAGTAGTTGGGGGCTTCGACCGTCATCTGGATGTCGTGCGGATGGCTCTCCTTGAGGCCGGCCGCGGTTATCTGGATGAACCGGCCCTTACGCTGCATTTCTGCGATCGTGGACGAACCGCAGTAGAACTGGGCCTGCCGCAGGCCACCGACGAGCTGGTGCGCCACCGCGCCGAGCGGGCCGCGGTAGGGTACCTGCCCCTCGATGCCCTCCGGGATCAGCTTGTCCTCCACCGCGACATCGTGCTGGAAGTACCGGTCCTTCGAGTACGACCGGGTGGCGCCGCGGCTCTGCATCGAGCCCAGCGAGCCCATGCCACGGTAGGACTTGAACTGCTTGCCGTTGATGAAGATGAGCTCGCCCGGGCTCTCCTCGCAGCCGGCGAGCAGGCTGCCGAGCATGACCGAGTCGGCACCGGCCACGATCGCCTTCGCGATGTCGCCCGAGTACTGCATGCCACCGTCGCCGATCACCGGTACCCCCGCCGGCCGGCAGGCGCGCGCCGCCTCCATGATCGCCGTGATCTGCGGTACCCCCACCCCGGCGACCACCCGGGTGGTGCAGATCGACCCGGGGCCGAGGCCCACCTTGACCGCGTCTGCGCCGGCCTCGACGAGCGCCGACGCCCCGTCATAGGTCGCCACGTTGCCGGCGACCACCTCGACCGACGTCTCCCGCTTCAGCCGCTTGACCATCTCGACGACGGCCCGGCTGTGTCCGTGTGCCACATCCACGACGATCACGTCGACCGCCGCGTCGATCAGCGTCTGGGCCCGCTTGTACTGGTCTTCGTCGACCCCGATCGCGGCGGCGACCCGCAGCCGACCCGCCTCGTCCTTGGTGGCGTGCGGGAACTGCTCGCTCTTGGTGAAATCCTTCACGGTGATCAGCCCGCGCAGCTTGCCGGCCTCGTCGACCAGCGGCAGCTTCTCCACCTTGTGCCGGCGCAGCAGGTCCAGCGCCTCGCTCTTGCCCACCCCAACCGGCGCGGTGACGAGTGGCATTTTCGTCATGACCTGGCGCACCGGAGTGCCTGGGTCGGTGACGAAGCGCATGTCGCGGTTGGTGACGATGCCCAGCAGCGAACCGTCGGCCGCGGTCACCGGGGCACCGGAGATCCGGAACCGCGCGCACAGCGCGTCCACGTCTCGTAGCGTGTCCTCGGGCGAGCAGGTGACCGGGTTGGTGATCATGCCGGCCTCGGAGCGCTTCACGAGGTCGACCTGCTGTGCCTGGTCCTCGATGGAGAGGTTGCGGTGCAGCACGCCGATGCCGCCGTGGCGGGCCATCGCGATCGCCATGCGCGCCTCGGTGACCGTGTCCATCGCGCTGGACACCAACGGGATCGCCAGTTCAACGTGGCGCGTCAGCCGCGTCGCGGTGGAAGCGCCGCTCGGCAGCACGTCGGACTCGACGGGCTGCAGCAGCACGTCGTCAAAGGTCAACCCGAGCGGCAGGGAATCCACGGTTTGTCTCCTCGGCGGCGGCTGATCGTCCCGAAAGCGGTCGGACCCTCATCCTACCCAGGCCCCTGACGACCTCGGCCTGGAAGCCAACAGCGGGCGACCGCGCGGGTTGGCCTGGGGCCGGGGCCGGCGCTGATCTGTGTTCGGCGATACCGTGGAGGCGTGCACGAAGAGCCCATCGACCCGTTCGCCGGTGATCCGAGCGACCCGTCCAACGAGCTCGCCGACCTCGATGAAGAGGAAGGCGAGGACGGTGACGCCCTGACCACCGCTGAGCGTGAGGACGTGCTGGAAGATCTCGCGGATCTGGAGATCTACCAGGCACTGCTTACCCCGGTCGGGGTACGTGGGCTGGTGATCGAGTGTGAAGACTGCCACGAACCGCACTACTTCGACTGGGACCTGCTGCGCGGCAACCTGCGCCACCTGCTCGACTCGGGCCGGCCGCGGGTACACGAACCCGCCTACGACCCTGACCCGGACCACTACGTGACCTGGGAGTACGCGCGGGGTTACGCCGACGGCGTACACGACGCCCTCGCCGACGGCGAGGATTAGAGGACGCTCTCTCGCCGCCGCCCGCAGACGCCCCGGAGTCGAGGGAGCGCAGCGACCGAGCGGAGTGGGCGTCTACAGGGCGGCCTTCCGGGCGGGAGAGCCGCGCGAGCGGAGCGAGCGCTAGCTAACAAGGCCGGCGCGGAAGCCGGCGGCGACCGCGTGCGCCCGGTCCCGGGCACCCAGCTTGCGGAACAGCCGGCGGGCGTGCGTCTTCACGGTGTCCTCCGACACGTACAGCTCGCGCCCGATCTCCGCGTTGCTCTTGCCGTCGGCCATGCCACACAGCACCTGCAGTTCACGCTCGGTGAGCAGGGGACGCCGCGACCCGCCCGGTTCCGGGGCCACGTCGGCGCGCTGTGCGGGTACCAGTGGCTCCCGACTCAGGGTCGCGTGGATCGCCGGTACCGACGGCTGATTGGCGGCGACCACCGGCGGTGACGAGCTGGCCGGCGGCGCCGGGCTGCCCGGGCCCGTCGCCTTCACCGGCGGGGAGCCGGGTCTGGGCGGGTGCGGCCAGACGGGCATGGCGAGCAGCAACAGCGCCTTCGCCACCGAGCCGACCACCTCCTGATCCCGGCTGCGGATCACGCCACGCGCACCCGCACCGACCGCGGCCGCCGCGACCGGGCCGTTCTCCGGGCCGAAGAGCACGATCGCGGCCTCCGGCGCGAACCGGTTGGCGCGGCGGACAAACCCGACCAGGTCGGGGCGGATCGCGGCGGTATCCACCAGGACGACATCGGCCGGCCGTTCGGCGAGCCGGGCAACCACCTCGACGCCGGAGACCGCGGTTCGCACCGCCCCGGCCACCCCCAGCCGGTCCGCGCAGGCCGAGACGGCCCGAGCCGCCACCGCCGTCCGCACGCAGACGAGCACCGTACGCACTCCGCCACCCCTCTCTATGGGAAGCAGACCATAGAACGCGCTGTTACTTGGGTACTTTTCGAGATTGCTCTGATTCATGCCGGATCTTCAGGTTTTGCCTGATGCGTAGACCGGCTCTGACGTGGGTATCGACCCGCTCAACGAGTGAGAGCAGGAGGAAACGCGATGGCGAACGTGCAGAGGCTTCCCGGCCCGATCGCCGATATATGGGAATGGCAGGTCAGCGGCTTGTGTCGGGGTCGCGACAGTATGCAGTTCTTCCACCCCGACGGCGAGCGCGGCTCATCCCGCAACCGGCGAGAACTCAGGGCCAAGGAGCTCTGCGGAGCCTGTCCCGTACGGGCGCAGTGCGCGGCACACGCCCTCAAGGCACACGAGCCGTACGGGGTGTGGGGCGGGTTCACCGAGGCTGAGCGGCTACGCCTGCTCGCGATGGGCTGGGAGGACGCCGCGGACCGGTACCGCCGGCAGGTGGATGTGCGCAAGCTCGAGGCAAAGCTGCGCCCAGTGACCGCCGCCGCTTAACGAGGTATGAGCTAACTCACAGTTACGTTGATCGTATGCCAGCCGGTGGCGCCGTCCGGAGCGGGCGGCGCCATCTGCTCGGTCTGGGTGGCGCCGCCGTTGTCGGTCGCCCGTACCTGCAGAGTGTGCTTGCCGGGCGTGGTCTGCCAGCTCCAGGACCACTGCCGCCAGGTGTCGACCGACGGTACGGCCGCCAAGGTGGCCTCCTGCCAGCGGCCGTCGTCCACCCGTACCTCCACCTTGGAGATGCCCCGGTGCTGCGCCCAGGCGACGCCGGCCACGGTCACCTGGGGCTGGCGGATCGTCGCGCCGTCGCGAGGCGTGTCGATGCGTGACTCGGTCTTGATCGGAGCCTTCGCCGCCCAGCCCCGCGGTACCCAGTACGCGGAGTAGTCGGCGAAGCTGGTCAACTCCAGCTCGGTGATCCACTTCGTCGCCGACACGTACCCGTACAGCCCGGGGACGACCACGCGCACCGGGAACCCGTGCTCGATCGGCAGCGGTACACCGTTCATGCCGACCGCGAGCAGCGCGTCCCGCCCGTCGAGCAGCACCTCGGTGGGGGTACCGACCGTGAAGCCGTCGGCCGAGCGGCCCACCACCTGGTCGGCGCCGGGCAGCGGTCCGGCCTCCTCCAGCAGGTCCTTGAGCCGTACCCCGAGCCACCTCGCGTTGCCGATCAGGTCGCCACCCACCTCGTTGGAGACGCAGGTCAGCGTGACGTACCGCTCGATCATCGGCCGGGCCAGCAGCTGCGCGTAGGTCAGCGTGATCGGCTTGGCCACCCGGCCGTGGATGCGCAACTGCCAGGTGTCCGGCGGTATCTGCGGTACGGCCAGCGCGGTATCGATGCGATAGAAGTCCTTGTTCGCCGTCACGTACGGGGAGAGTTCGGGTACCCGCAGGTCGGCCTCGGCCGGTAGGGGCGACGCGGCCTCGCGGGGCGCGGGCAGGCTCACCGCGCTGCGGGCGGCCGAGACGTTGCGCCGCTCGCTGACCTGGCGGCCGGCCAGCCCCACGATCGCGGCCGCCACGGCGAGCATGCCGGACTCGATCAGGAACCGCCGCCGCTCCCCGGCTGGCGCGGAGTCGGCCCGCTCCCGCAGGAGGTACGAGAGGGTGACCCCGGCCGCCGCCGCGCCGACGAACGAGGGCAGCGCGTAGGTTACCCGCGCGCCGGATCGGGTCAGCGCGGTGGCGATGCCGACCACGCCGAACAGCGCGATGCCGGCGAAGCCGTACCAGACGCGCCGGGTCGCCAGGTAGCCGACCAGGGCCGCGAACGCCGCCAGCAACACGGCGGTACCGGTGAGCAGCGCGGTCTTGTCGTGGGTACCGAAGGTCGAGGTGGCGAACTCCTTCACCGGCCCGGGTACGTGGTCGATGACGAAGCCCCCGACCGCCACCAGCGGCGCCGAGCGCGGACCTGCCACCACAGCGACCAGTTCCGCCACGCCGAGCGCGACGCCGGCGGACACGACGCCGGCAACCGGCCCGAGCCAGCGGGCGCGCGAGTTCTCCTCCGCCACGCGTCAAGTCTCCGTGCTGCCGGCGCAGGCTGGTAGCGACGATGCAGGTCTGTAATACGGCATTGAGCCAATACGCAACCGGGCCGCCAGCGGAGATCCGCTGGCGGCCCGGTGACGGGTTCGCTCAGAAGCCGGGACCGTGCTGGTGCCCGTGGCCGTGCCCGTGCCCGCCGTCCCCGGCCGGCTCGGGAGCCTTGGGCTTCTCGACGACCAGGCTCTCGGTCGTGAGCAGCAGGCCGGCGATCGAGGCAGCGTTGGTGACCGCGTTGCGGGTCACCTTCACCGGGTCGACGATGCCCGCCTTCACCAGGTCGACGTACTCGCCGGTGGCGGCGTTGAGGCCGGTACCCCACTGGCCCGCGCGTACCCGCTCGACCACGACGTACCCGTCGTGCCCAGCGTTCTGCGCGATCCAGCGCAACGGCTCGACCAGCGCCTTGGCGACGATCGACACGCCGGTCGCCTCGTCACCGGTACGGCTCGCGGCCAACTTCTCCAGCGCCGAGCCGCCCACCTGTACCAGTGCCACGCCGCCGCCGGGGATGATGCCCTCGTCGACCGCGGCCCGGGTGGCGGAGATCGCGTCTTCGATGCGGTGCCGCTTCTCGCGCAGCTCCACCTCGGTCGCGGCGCCGACCTTGATCACCGCGACGCCGCCGGAGAGCTTCGCGATCCGCTCGTTCAGCTTCTCCTTGTCCCAGTCGGAGTCGGAGGCCTCGACCTCTTTGCGCAGCTGCTCGACGCGGGCGTCCACCTCGTTCGTGCTGCCGGCGCCGTCCACGATCGTGGTGTTGTCCTTGTCGACGACGATGCGCCGGGCCCGGCCCAGTACCTCCACGCCGACCGAGTCGAGCTTGTAACCCAGCTCAGGTGCGACGAGCTCGCCGCCGGTCAGGATCGCGATGTCCTGGAGCATCGCCTTGCGGCGATCACCGAACGCGGGCGCCTTGACCGCGGCCACCTTGAGGGTCTTGCGGATCGAGTTGACGACGAGGGTGGCCAGCGCCTGGCCGTCCACGTCCTCCGCGACGATCAGCAGTGGCTTGCTGGCCTGCAGGACCTTCTCCAGCAGCGGGAGCAGCTCCTCAATGGAGCTGATCTTCTGCGTGGTGATCAGGACGTACGCGTCCTCCAGAACCGCCTCGCCGGCCTCCGCGTCGGTCACGAACTGCGGGGAGATGTAGCCCTTGTCGAACTGCATCCCCTCGGTGACCTCCAGCTCGGTGGCGAGCGTGGAGCCGTCCTCGACGGTGATGACGCCTTCCCGGCCGACCTTCTCCATCGCCTCCGCGATCAGGTCCCCGATGGTGGAGTCCTGCGCCGAGATGGTCGCCACGTGCGCGATCTCCTGCCGGCCCGGCAGTTCGATCGCCTTCTCCAG
The DNA here is from genome assembly GCA_051986465.1 of Rugosimonospora sp. Taxonomy (GTDB): domain Bacteria; phylum Actinomycetota; class Actinomycetes; order Mycobacteriales; family Micromonosporaceae; genus DATEJJ01. Next base: position 12,888 of record JBPYFB010000138.1, on the reverse strand, counting down.
CAGGGCCTCGCTGACCGCGGTAGCGGCCGCGTCGATACCCCTCTTCAGGCCGCTCGGGTTGGCACCCGCCGCCACGTTGCGCAGACCCTCCCGTACCAGTGCCTGGGCCAGAACGGTCGCCGTGGTCGTACCGTCGCCGGCGATGTCGTTGGTCTTGGTCGCCACCTCCTTGACCAACTGGGCACCGAGGTTCTCGTACGGGTTGCCGAGCTCGATCTCCTTGGCGATCGTCACGCCGTCGTTGGTGATGGTCGGTGGGCCGAACTTCTGGTTCAGGACGACGTTGCGCCCCTTCGGACCGAGGGTCACCCTGACCGTGTCAGCCAGCGTGTTGACACCATGCTCGAGCAGGTGCCGCGCGTCATCCGAGAAGCTCAGAATCTTCGCCATATCATCTCCGGTTATCTATCGCTGTTGCCTGCGCGACCGCCTTCGCCGGGCACGCGAGTGCCGCCCCGACCCGTACCACGGGAGGCGGGGCGGCGCTGCGCGGTCTGACGCGGTGGACCCGCGTCAGGTCACTTCTCGATGATTGCGAGGACGTCGCGGGCGGAGAGCACGAGGTACTCCTCGCCGGCGTACTTGACCTCAGTGCCGCCGTACTTCGAGTAGAGGACCGTGTCGCCGACCTTCACGTCGATCGGGACCCGGTTGCCCTTGTCGTCGATCCGGCCCGGACCGACAGCGAGGACGGTGCCCTCCTGCGGCTTCTCCTTGGCGGTGTCGGGGATTACCAGGCCCGACGCCGTGGTGGTCTCCGCCTCGTTCGCCTGGACCACGATGCGGTCCTCGAGCGGCTTGATCGCAACCTTGGTCGCGGTAGTCACGGGCATACCCTCCTGGGGTACTTGTTTCGTCAGCCGACCGCAGCCGGCATCTCGTTTGTACCTGACGTGACCAGGCGGCTCCGTCGTCGCGGGTGCCGGCGCCGCCGGGCGGGTTCGCCGGCCGGTGCCCGGTCGGCTAGCACAGTCGGTTCGAGAGTGCTAACCGCAGGTTATGCCGTCGGCTAGCACTCCGTCAAGGAGAGTGCCAACTCTCTCCTTACCCACCCGGACGAAGACCGATCCCCGGCCGCGTTGCCGAATTGTTACGGCTGGCAACAAACTTGACGGCTGATTCACTTGCAATGACTCCACGCGCGCAATACGTTGCCGGACACAACAATCAAGTCGCGATCCCTCCAGAACCGCGGCCCCGGCCGTCGCACGACCGGTACAACCGAATATCGGGCACCGAACTCCGCCGCTGCACGCGGCGCATACCCCGAAAGGACCCGTGCTATGCGCAAGGGGATCCTCGCCGTCGCCACGATAGGTGTGGTGGCACTCGGCGGCGCTGCCGCCTGTAGTAAGTCCAACAACTCGACGACCAGTGGCGGCTCAAGCCCGAAGGCGAAGCAGCCATACGTCGGCGTCATCCTTCCCGACAGCAAGTCCTCCGTCCGGTGGGAGACGGCCGACCGACCGTTCCTTGTCGATGCGTTCAAGGCAGCGAACGTGAAGTACGACATCCAGAACGCCCAGGGCGACAAGAACCAGTTCCAGACCATCGCCGACTCGATGATCCAGGAGGGCGTGAACGTCCTCATGATCGTCGACCTGGACAGCGGTTCCGGTTCGGCCGTACTGAAGAAGGCCAAGGCGGCCGGCGTGGCCACCATCGACTACGACCGGCTCACGCTGGGCGGCGGGGCGGACTTCTACGTGTCGTTCGACAACGTCGCCGTCGGCAAGCTGCAGGGCCAGGGCCTGCAGAAGTGCCTGACCGACGCGAAGGCCAGCAAGCCGAAGATCGCCGAGGTCAACGGCTCGCCGACCGACAACAACGCGACCCTGTTCGCCCAGGGCTACAACTCGATCCTCGACCCGCTGTACGCCGACGGCACCTACGTCAAGGGCCCGAACAAGTCCGTACCGGACTGGGACAACACCCAGGCGGGCACGATCTTCGAGCAGATGCTGACCAGCGACCCGAACATCAAGGGCGTACTGGTGGCCAACGACGGCATGGCCAACGCGGTCATCGCGGTACTGAAGAAGGACCACCTGCAGCTGCCGGTGACGGGCCAGGACGCGACCGTGCAGGGCCTGCAGCACATCCTCGACGGCGACCAGTGCATGACGGTCTACAAGGCGGTCAAGAAGGAGGCCAGCGCCGCTTCTGACCTGGCTGTGGCGCTCGCCAAGGGTTCCAACCCGAACACCACGCAGACGGTCAAGGACCCGACCGCGAACCGCGACGTTCCGTCCGTCCTGGAGACGCCGGAGGCGATCTACAAGGACAACGTCAAGGACGTCGTGGCCGACGGCTACGTGACCAAGGCGGACCTGTGCACCACGGCGTACGCCGCCAAGTGCGCCGCTGCCGGCATCAGCTGAACCCGGGTGGCTTGCCCCCGGCGCCGCGCGAGCACCGCGCGGCGCCGGGGCATCCTGCTTGACCAGCGGCACCGCGCCGCCCAACCGCCACCCACCACCGTTCCCTAGGAGCAACGCCCGTGACCGTGACACCCCTTCTGGAGATGCGCGGGATCAACAAGAGCTTCGGTCCCGTACAGGTCCTCCGCAATGTCGACTTCACGGCATACGCCGGTGAGGTCACCGCCCTGGTCGGCGACAACGGCGCCGGCAAGTCCACGCTCGTCAAGTGCATCGGCGGGATCTACCCCATAGATGCGGGCGAGCTCATCTACGAGGGCAAGCCGGTCACGGTGCACAACCCCCGGGACGCCGGGGCGCTCGGTGTCGAGATCGTCTATCAGGACCTCGCCCTGTGCGAGAACCTCGACATCGTGCAGAACATGTTCCTCGGCCGGGAGCGGCGCCGCGGGCTGGTGATGGACGAGCCGACCATGGAGAAGATGGCCGCGGAGACCCTGGAGCGGCTGTCGGTACGCACCGTCAAGTCCACCCGGCAGCAGGTCTCCAGCCTCTCCGGCGGGCAGCGGCAGACCGTCGCCATCGCCAAGGCCGTGCTCTGGAACAGCAAGCTCGTGATCCTCGACGAGCCGACCGCCGCCCTGGGCGTGGCACAGACGGCCCAGGTACTCGAACTGGTGCGGCAACTGGCGGACCAGGGTCTCGCGGTGGTACTCATCTCACACAACATGAACGACGTCTTCGCCGTCGCCGACCGGATCGCCACCCTGTACCTCGGCCAGATGGCGGCACAGGTCAAAGCCTCGGATGTGACCTACTCGCAGGTCGTCGAACTGATCACGGCCGGCCGCAGCGGTGACCTCGGCCTGCCACTGGCGGCCGTATCCGCGGTCGACCCGACCGCACACCAGGTCGAGCTCGACCTCGGGGAAGCGAACGGAGACCAGCAATGACCACGGTCGACACCTCCCCCTCGTCGCGCCGGACCGACGTAACGAACTCGCAGCCCCGATCGCTGGGCCAGAGTGTGCGGCAGTATGTCGGCCGCGTGCGCGGCGGCGACATGGGAGCGCTGCCCGCCATCCTCGGCCTGATCGTGCTGTGCACATTCTTCGGCATCAAGCGCGAGGTGTTCTTCTCGGACGGCAACTTCGCGAACCTCTTCAACCAGGGAGCACAGGTCACCATCATCGCGATGGGACTGGTGTTCGTGCTGCTGCTCGGCGAGATCGACCTTTCCGCCGGCTTCACCAGCGGCCTGTGCGCCGTGGTCATGACCATCTTGCTCAGCCACCACCACGTGCCCTGGTACCTGTCGATCCTCGCGGCCACCGCGACCGGCGCGGTCATCGGCTTCCTGCTCGGCTTCCTGGTGACCAAGGTACGGATACCGTCGTTCGTGGTGACCCTGGCCGCGTTCCTCGCCTTCCAGGGCATCGCGCTGATCCTGCTCAAGGGCGGCAACAACATCTCGATCGACGACAAGGTCGTCGTCGCCCTGAACAACAACAACATGCCGACCTGGCTGGGCTGGACCCTGCTCGCGGCGGGCGTGGTCGGATTCACCGTCACGCAACTGCTCAAGGCACGCGGGCGGACCAGCCGGGGGCTCGCGGCCGATCCGATGCTCCTCATCGCGCTGCGCGTTGTCGTGCTGGCGGTACTCGGCGCCATCGCGGTCAACGCCCTCAACACCGAACGCAGCCACAATCCGCCGCACCCGGGTTTCAACGGACGGATCCTCGGCATCTCGCTCAAGGGCGTGCCGATCATCGTGCCGATCATCGTGGTCCTGCTGCTGATCATGTCGTTCGTACTCTCCCGCACCCCGTACGGCCGGCACATCTACGCTGTGGGTGGCAGCCGAGAGGCGGCTCGGCGGGCCGGTATCAACGTCGACCGGATCCGGATCTCGGCGTTCGTGATCTGCTCCTTCATGGCCTCGATCGGTGGCATCGTGGCCGCGTCCAGGGCCAACTCGGTCGACCCCAACACCGGTGGCAGCAACGTCCTGCTGTACTCCGTGGCAGCGGCGGTCATCGGCGGCACCAGCCTGTTCGGCGGGAAGGGCCGGGTACTCGACGCGATCCTCGGCGGTGCGGTCATCGCGGTGATCCAGAACGGCATGGGGCTCATGGGTCTGAGTTCGGGCGCTCAGTTCGGCTTCACCGGACTGGTCCTGCTGCTCGCGGCCGGCGTGGACGCCCTGGCCCGGCGCCGTGTCGCCGCGACAGGTCTCTAGCCGGCGACTCCTCGTATCCGCGCGTCGCCTCTAGAAGAGACCCCAGCATGCGTGCCGGCCCGAGCCAGGAGGAGATCCGACGGCAGAACCTGGGCGCGCTGCTACGCCTCGTGCACGTACGGGGACCGCTGTCGCGCGCCGAGCTGACGACGGTACTGGGGCTGAACCGTTCGACGATCGGCGCGCTGACCGCGGACCTGACCGCGGCCGGCCTGGTCCGTGAGGAGCTACCCAGCGATCACGGCCGGGCCGGCCGGCCGTCGCTGGTGGTGCGCCCGGAGTCGCAGAAGTTCTACGTGTACGCCTTCGCGATCGGCGTGGACCGGATCACGGCGGCCCGGGTGGGGCTGGGCGGGGAGGCACTGGACCGGCGGGAGACGGTACGGGGACGCGGCGACTTCACCCCGGCCGACGTCGTCAAGCCGCTCGCCGAGTTCGTACGCCAGATGCAGCGCGCGGCACCCAGCGACGGGCGCTGCATCGCGAGCGGCGTAGCGATCGCGGGGATGGTACGGCGGGCGGACGGCATGGTACGGCTGGGCCCGACGATCGGCTGGGTCGATGAGCCGTTGGGTGAGGCGCTCGCCGAGGTGCTGGAGATGGATGCGCCCATCGCGGTCGGGAACGGCGCCGACCTGGGCGCGCTGGCCGAGCACACCCGGGGCTGCGCGATGGACTCGGAGAACGTCGTCTACCTGCACGGCGACGTGGGCGTGGGCGGCGGGATCATCGCCAGCGGCCGGCCGGTAGCGGGGCACGGCGGGTACGGCGGCGAGGTCGGCCACATGGTGGTCAGCCCGAACGGGCGCCCGTGCAGCTGCGGCAGCCGGGGTTGCTGGGAGACCGAGATCGGCGAGCACGCGCTACTGCGCGCCGCCGACCGCGACGGTACCGGCCGCGAGGGGATCCTCACCGTCGTGGACGCCGCGACGCGGGGCGACGCGATGGCGCAGAGCGCGGTCCGGCAGGTCGGGGACTGGCTCGGCTTCGGCGTGGCGAACCTGGTGAACATCTTCAACCCGGAGACCGTGATCTTCGGAGGTACGCTGCGTGACGTGTACCTCGCCGGTGCCGCCCAGGTGCGCAGCCGCCTGAACCGCAACGCGCTGCCCGCGTGCCGGGAGCACGTCCGGTTGCGTACACCCGACCTCGGCGACGACGCCCCGCTGATCGGCGCCGCCGAGCTTGCCTTCCAGCGACTGCTCACCAACCCGCTCGAATTCGGCGCCGAGCCGACCTGACTGATCGGATGACGGACTCACTGGCCCGGTTGCGTACCCCCGAAGGGGCGGCCGCGCTCAGTGCGGCCGCGCAGCTCGCCGGAGTGGATCCGCTCGCCGCGGCGACGGCGCTGCGGGCGCGGGGCGTGCAGCCGGACCTGGCCGCCGCCGCGCTGACCCAGACCGAGCTGCGGGCCAGGGCCGCCGGGAAGTTCGGCGCCGAGGCGGACCGGATGTTCTTCACCCGCGCGGGGCTGGAGCAGGCGACCCGGTCGGTCGTCGCGGACCGGCGGGCGGCCCGGCTCGCCGCGGCCGGCGTACGGCACCTCGCCGACCTGTGCTGCGGTATCGGCGCCGACGCGCTCGCCGCCGCCCGGGCCGGCATGCGGGTGACCGCGGTCGAGGCGGATCCGCTCACCGCGGCCGTGGCCGCCGCCAACGTGGACGCGCTCGGCCTGGCCGGGCTCGCCACGGTCACCTGTGCCGACGCGCGCGAGGTCGACCTGTCCGGCGTGGACGGGGTGTTCTGCGATCCGGCCCGGCGGCGTGGCGGTACCCGCGTCTTCGACCCGCGCGGGTACTCGCCGCCGTGGGAGTTCGTCGCCGGGCTGCCCAGCGTGGTACCGCGTACCGTGCTCAAGCTCGCCCCGGGCATCGATCACGCGCTGGTACCTGCCGACGCGGAGGCGCAGTGGGTCTCCGTCGGCGGCGAGGTGGTCGAGGCGGCGCTGTGGTACGGGCCGCTGGCGGAGGTACCCCGGCGCGCCACCCTGCTGCCCGGCGGGCTGATGCTGACCGGTTCGGGTCGCTCGACGGCACCGGTCGGCCCGGTGCGCCGGTACCTGTTCGACCCGGATGGCGCCGTGGTACGGGCGCACCTCGTCGCGGAGTTCGCCGCGCTGGTCGGCGGTACGCTCGCGGACGCCTCGATCGCGTACGTGTACGCCGACCGACCCGAGGCGACCGGCTTCGCCCGCTGCTTCGAGGTGCTCGACGTGCTGCCGTTCTCGCTCAAGCGGCTGCGGGCGGAGCTGCGTTCGCGAGGCGTGGGCCGGCTGACGATCAAGAAGCGGGGCTCGCCGCTGGACCCGGCCCAGTTGCGCCACGACCTCCGCCTGGCCGGTACCGAGGAGCTGACGGTCGTGCTGACGAAGGTCGCCGGTGCCCCGGTCGCCATCCTCTGCTCGCCCCGGGCGTAGCGGTCAGCCGTCGAGATCGAGGCGGTCGAGGAAGCGGTGCTGGCGGCGGTGCATGCGCCGCCAGGCGTCACAACTGGCGGCGGCGATCGCGCCCTTGCGCCACGAGTTGCCTTCCGCGGCGAACCGCTGCGTGCTCGCGCAGCGGTGGGCGCCCCGGTCGGCCCATGCCTCGACGGTCATGGTGACCGTGCCGAGCAGGGTGGCCACCAAGAGAGTGATCGCGATCCAGCGCCAGGGCCGGTACCGCGTCATCGCTGCGTCTCCATCCATCGACGAAACCCTGACGTGCCCAAGGTAGAGTCTGCGGGCAATATACGCTGCCCCGCGTGGCAAGCAAGGGGACACCAGCGACCGCGCTGCTCACGAAGCAGGGCATAGCGTTCATTACCCACACCTACGAAGTCGATGCGCGCTCGCGCTCGTACGGTGCGGCGGCCGCGCAGGCGCTCGGCGTCGATCCCGCCCGGCTGTTCAAGACGCTGGTGGCAAGCGTCGACGGGCGGCTCGCGGTCGGCGTGGTACCGGTCTCCGCCGCGCTGGACCTCAAGGCGCTCGCCGCGGCCCTGGGCGGTAAGAAGGCGGCCATGGCCGAGCCGGCCGCGGCCGAGCGGGCCACCGGGTACGTGACGGGCGGCATCTCCCCGTTCGGCCAGCGCTCACCGCTGCCGATCGTGCTGGACGCGTCGGCCGCCGAGTTCCCGACCGTGTACGTGTCGGGCGGCCGGCGCGGCCTGCAGATCGAGGTCAGCCCCGCCGATCTCGTGAGCGTCACGGGCGCGGCCGTCGCTCCCATCGCGACGCGGAGCTAAGGCGCAGTCCTGAGGAAGGCGCGGCTGAGGAAGGCACGGCGCGGCGGCGTTGTCATTGAAAGGCGTTATATATAGACTTTGCCCGTGCCCAGACGCCCAGACACCTCACCGCAGACCCTCCGGGTCTTCGCCGCCCTGCTGCTGGACGCGCAGGACTGGCACTACGGGTACGGTCTCGCGAAGCTGACCGGCCTCGCACCCGGCACCCTGTACCCCATCCTCGCCCGGCTTGTGGCTCGCGACCTGGTCGAGACCCGCTGGGAGCCCTCCAGCCACCCCGGCCGCCCGCCCCGCCACCTGTACCGCCTGACGGCGGATGGACGCGAGTTGGCCCGTGCCCGCACCGCGCCTGCCACGGCGCCCAGCCCGAGGCTGGCAACGTGAGGCCGCGGGTACGCAGCGCCGCCCGCACCGTCCTCGCCTGGGCCGTACGGGGCCGGCAGGAGCAGGGCACGGTCTGGGGCGAGGCGGTGCTCGGCGAGTTCGAGGAGACCAGCGGCGCCTGGGAGGCGGTGCGCTGGACCGCCAGCGGCCTGCGCGTCGCGCTGCGGGCACGCCTGATCGGGCTGTTCGCTACCCGGAGCCGGCGCCTGGTAGCGGCGGTCGCGCTCGCGATCGTGGCGGCCTTCGCGGTCAACTGGCTGGCGGTCGGCCTCGCGTACATTCCGTCCACGTCGATGGAACCCACGCTGCGCGCCGGCGACCGGATTCTGACCGACAAGATCACGTACCGGTGGACCGGGCTCCACCGTGGCGACGTGGTGGTCTTCTCCCTGCCCGCGGATCGCCGGTACGCCACCTTCGCGAACGGGGAGCCGATCCGGTTTATCAAGCGTGTGGTCGGGCTGCCCGGTGACTCGATCACGTGCCGAGACGGGCGGGTCTACCGCGACGGCGTACCACTGGCCGAGCCGTACGAGCCGGCCGGTAGCCGTACCGAGTGCGCGCAGGTGACGGTACCCGCGGGCAGCCTGTACGTGCTCGGCGACGACCGCACGATCTCGCGCGACTCACGCGACTTCGGTACGGTCCCGATCCACGACGTATCGGCGCGGCTCGTCACCCGGATCGGCCCGCTCAGCGGTCCACCGGGCTGAAGTCCCAGGCGTTCGCCGAACGGGTGGCCAGGTGCCCGGGCGGCACCGGAAACGGGGGCGGTGCGGACCGCCACTTGGAGATGACCACGATCCGGTGGTCGGTCGAGCTGAACACCTCGCTCGACAGGTGCTGGGGATCCAGCTCCAGCTCCGGCAACGCCGCCTCGCATACCCAGGACAGCAGGTCGGTGAAGCCCTCGGGATAGGCCCGGACCTCCCACATCCGCACGATCACGGCGCCAGGATAGTTAAACCGCTACGGTCGTCAGCGGCAGGGCGGAGTCCGCGGGCAGGTCGAGCCGGCTGGGCGCGACACCGGCGGCGACCAGGTGCGAGCCGAGCGCCGCCACCATCGCGCCGTTGTCGGTACACAGCCCGGGACGGGGTACCCGCACCGTGATGCCCAGCGGCTCGCACCGCTGCTCGGCGAGGCTGCGGATACGGGAGTTGGCCGCGACTCCCCCGCCGATCACAAGGGTGTCGATACCGTGCGTACGGCACGCGTCGACGGCCTTCGCCACCAGCACGTCGCAGACCGCCTCCTGGAAGCTCGCCGCGACGTCGGCGACGGGTACCGGCTCACCCGAGCGCTGCCGCGCCTCCACCCAGCGGGCGACCGCCGTCTTGAGGCCGGAGAAGGAGAAGTCGAAGCGGTGCGCCGCCAGGTCGCGCGGCGCGGTCAGGCCACGGGGGAATGCGATCGCGGCCGGGTCGCCCTCGCGGGCCGCCCGGTCGATCGGCGGCCCGCCCGGGAACGGCAGGCCCAGCAACCGGGCTACCTTGTCGAACGCCTCGCCGGCCGCGTCGTCGATGGTCGAGCCGAGCGGGGTGACCGCGGTGGCGAGGTCGTTGACGATCAGCAGGCTGGAGTGGCCGCCGGAGACGAGCAGCGCGACCGCCGGTTCGGGCAGCGCGCCGTGCTCCAGCGTGTCGACGGCCACGTGTGCGGCGAGGTGGTTGACGCCGTAGAGCGGCTTCCCGGCGGCCAGTGCGTACGCCTTGGCGGCGGCGACGCCGACCAGCAGGGCGCCCGCGAGGCCGGGGCCGGCGGTGACGGCGATACCGTCCACATCGGAGAGTGCCACGCCGGCCTTGGCCAGCGCGCGATGCACCGTCGGTACCATCGCCTCCAGGTGCGCCCGGCTGGCCACCTCGGGTACCACACCGCCGAAGCGCGCATGTTCGTCCACACTGGACGCTACCGCGTCGGCGAGCAGGGTCGTCCCGCGTACCAGGCCGATACCTGTCTCGTCGCACGAGGTCTCGATGCCGAGAACCAGTGGCTCGTCACGCCTCACGCCGCATCACCAACGCATCCGTATTGCTCGGCTGGTAGTACCCGCGCCGCAGGCCCACCGCCTGGAATCCGTACCGGTCGTAGAGCCGCTGCGCCGGCCCGTTGTTCACGGCCACCTCCAGAAGGACCGTGGCCGCACCACGCCGATCCGCCTCAGCCAGCAGGGCTTCCAGCAGGATTCGCCCGATGCCGTTGCGCTGCCGATCGCGGCGTACCGCGATGTTCTGTACCCAGGCCTCGTCCGAGTTCACGGAGAGCCCGGCGTATCCGATGATGTCCTCGTCGCCCTCCACGGCCACGATGTAATGGTGGCCGTTGGCCAGCTCGTTCCAGAACATCGCCGATGACCAGTGTTCGACGCCGAACAGGTCCTTCTCGATCGGGATCAGCTGCTCGATGTGCCACCACCGCATGCGCCGCACCGTCAAAGCAACAGACGTCAATGACAATTCCGGTTCGCTCACGGGAGAACGTGCTTCCGGCTCGCGGCCGCGACCGCGTCGGGGCGGCGTAGGTACAGCGGCGTGAGCGGCTCGCTGGGCGCGTGGGCGAGTACCCGGTCGGCGGCGAGCAGCGCCAGCTGCCGGGCCGGCGGATAGCGCGGCTGGTCGCGCAGTGGCAGGCCGAGTACGTCCGCGTAGCGCAGCGCGCCGTCGCCGACCGCGGCGTCCACGCCGTCGAGCGGAATCTCGGCCGGCTTGCCCACCGCGGGCTCGGTCAGCCGCTGGCCGTCCGCGTAGAGCGCCCAGTAGACCTCCTTGCGGCGCGCGTCGGTGGCGACGAGTACCCGGCCGCTGCCGGCGGCGGCGCCGAGCGCGTCCAGCGAGCAGACGCCGTACGCCGGTACCCCCAGCGCGTCGGCGAGCGCGGCGGCGGTGACCAAACCCACCCGCAGCCCGGTGAAGGGCCCCGGCCCGACTCCGACGACCACGGCACCGAGGTCGCGCGGCTGGTCGCCGGCGCTGGCCAGGATCGCCTCGATCTGCGGGGCGAGCAGCTCGCCGTGTGCCCGCGCGTCCACCGCGACCCGCTCCGCGACCATGTCGACACCGGTCTCGTTCACCGAGGCGAGTGCCGCGGTGATCGCCGGGGTCGCCGAATCCATAACCAGAACGAGCACGCGACAACTTTAGCTAGCGGGCTCGTCGAGCCGGGCGAGGCGGGTGGCCCAGTCCCCCGCGTGCGGTACCAGGTCCACGATGCGGGACTCGTCGTCCAAGGGTTGGATACGGACTTCGAGATGCGCGTCGGCGAGCTGGCCCGCGACGCCCTCGCCCCACTCCACGACGGTCACCGAATCCTCCACCGACGCGTCCAGGTCCAGGTCGTCGAGTTCGGCGACGGAGTCCGGGTCACCGAGGAGCCGGTACGCGTCCACGTGCACGAGCGGTACCCGCCCGCCCGGGTGGATACGCGAGATGACGAACGTGGGCGAGGTCACCTCGCCGCGTACGCCCAACCCGGCCCCGATGCCCTGGGTCAGCGCGGTCTTCCCGGCACCCAGCGGCCCGGTCAGCAGCACCAGGTCACCGGCGCGCAGCACGCCCGCGAGGCGCCGCCCGAACGCCCGAGTCTCGTCCACAGTAGACAGTTTCATGCTCATGCCGTTGCCTCCGCGAGTACCCGGGCCGCGAAGTCGAGATCCTCCCGCAGCGCGGCCAGCGGCGCGCCGCTCGGTCCGAACCGGATCGCCGCCGATGGATGGTACGTCGCGATAACCAGACGGCCGTCGACCTGGTGCACCGCGCCGCGGGCCGCGGCGAGCGAGGTGCGCCGCCCCAGAAACCAGGCCACCGCGGTCAGTCCGAGCGCGACGACCAGGCGCGGCCGCAAGAGGTCCAGCTGGCTTTGCAGGTACGGGCGGCAGCGCGCGATCTCGTCGGAACGCGGTACCCGGTTGCCCGGCGGCCGGCACTTCACCACGTTGAGTACGGCCACCTCGGCGCGCGCCATGCCGGCGTCGGTCAACAGCTGGTCCAGTAGTTGCCCGGCCTTGCCGACGAACGGGCGCCCGGCCGCGTCCTCCTGCGCACCCGGCGCCTCGCCGACGAAGGCGAGCCGCACCCGCTCGCCGGGCGGGCCGAACGCGGGCCGGTCGCCGACCACCACCCGGGTCCGGGTGGCGACCAGCTCTTGGCACGCGGTGCAGCCCGAGATCTGGTCGGAGAGCACCTTCCACTGGTCGGTCATCGCTCGTACCCCTACACCCGCTCGAGGAAGTCCAGCAGCGCGAGGTCGACGACCTCCGGGAACTCCAGCATCGGCACGTGGCCAGCGTTGGGTACCACGACCAGCTCCGCGTCGGGCAGGAAGCGGCAGATCTCCTCGGAGTGCGACAGCGGCGTGAGTAGGTCCTTGTCGCCGCAGATGACGAGTACCTTGCTGCGCTTGAGCGCCTCCAGGGCCGGGTACCGGGCGTGGGTGTAGATGGCGCGCAGGTACCGGGCCACCACCTCGGTGCCGGTCCTCGAGTTCATGCGCTCCACATAGGACACCACGCTCGGGCTCGGCTTCGCGCTACCAAACCCGTACCTGCGGGTGAGCAGCCAGCCCAGGTCGGTGGAGGCGCGCCGGACGCTGTCGATGACCGGCGAGGTGAGCTTGCCGGAGCCGATGATGACCGGTACCAAGGGCTTGCCGAAC
>JBPYFB010000137.1:0-6486 GCA_051986465.1 Rugosimonospora sp. | reverse complement strand
TCGTACACGTACCCGAGCGGGGTGGTACGGGAGGCGACCACCGCGACGGCGCCGTCGATCCCGTCCAGTACCGCCGAGGCGATCACGAGTACCGCCGCCAGCGCCGGCCAGGCTCCATGCCGTACCGCGAGGACCGCAGCGCCGGCGGCGAACACCAGGCCGGCCACGGTCACCGCGCCCGGGGGTATCCGCAGCCGGGCCAGTACCTTCCCCGTCGCGTACGCGACGCGCAGGAAGCGGCGAATCTCGGGTCTGGCTCGCCGGGGGTCCACCCCGCCGTGCAGGGCGGCCCACCGGTCCGCGTACTGGTCCCAGCTCAGACGAGTCAGGCCTTCACCCCTATGGCAACGAGGTTCTGCCACACCTCGCGGGTCGCCGTGGAGCGGTTGAACGTGATGAAGTGGATCCCGGGCGCGCCCTCGGCGAGCAGCCGGGCACACAACTCGCTCGCCTTCTCGATGCCCAGCCGGCGCACTGCCGCCGGATCGTCGGCGACCCGCTCGAACTCGGCCGCGAGCGCCCTCGGGAACGGCGCGCCGGACAGTTGCTCGGAACGCTCGATCGTGCGCATCGTGGTGACCGGCATGAGGCCAGCCAGGATCGGCGTGTCGCAGCCGCGCGCCGCGACCCGGTCGCGCAGCCGCAGGTACTCGTCCGCGTCGAAGAACATCTGGGAGATCGCGAAGTCGGCGCCGGCCCGGCACTTGCGGACGAAGTACTCGGTGTCGCTGTCGACGTCGGCCGAGCGCGGGTGCTTGTACGGGAAGGCGGCGACCCCGACCGAGAAGTCGCCGGACTCCTTGATCAGCCGTACCAGATCCTCGGCGTACGCGACGCCGTCCGGATGGCGTACCCACTCCGCTTGCGGGTTGCCGGGCGGATCACCCCGTACCGCCAGCATGTTCCGGACGCCCGCGGCCGCCAGCCGCCCGATCACGTTGCGCAGCTCGGCCGTGGCGTGGTCGACGGCGGTGAGGTGGGCCAGCGGCAGCAGCGTGGTCTGTGTCGCGATGCGCTCGGTCACCGCCACCGTCGTGTCCCGGGTCGACCCGCCGGCGCCATAAGTGATCGAGACGAACGACGGGCGCAACGACTCCAGCTCGCGGATCGTCTGCCACAGCTGCCGGTCCTGCTCCTCGTTCTTGGGTGGAGAGAACTCGAACGAGAACGTCGGTTCGCCGCCCGCGAAGAGATCACCGATCGCCGCCGGGCGACCGGGCATTACCGAGGGAAGACCAAGTGCCACGGTACGACTTTAGAGGGTCGCGGACGGTCCAACATCCCCGAGCCGATTAACCGACCCTGTTGGTGATCCGCTCGGCCGCCGCGTGGGCGAGCAGAAAGAACGCCTGACCCTCGACGGACGTGCCGGCCTGGGTGAAATCGGGTGATCCGCAGACCCCCCAGACCAGGCCGGCGTTGTCGACGCGGGCCGCCGCCGCGTCCCGCAGGGAGTGGCCCAGGCCGAGGTACCCGAAGGGCAACCAGCCATCGGCCACCCCACAGAAGATCGCGTACGCGAGCATCTGCGCGAAGTTCGTCTCGATGAACGTGTCGGGCGCGTTGAGTACGTCGTGGAACAGCCCGTCCTTGCGCCGCCAGCGCAGCGCCGAGTCGATCACGCGCTGCGCGTGCCGGGCGAGGTCGTCGCGCATCTCGCCACGCGGCAGGTGCGGCATGATCCGGGCGATCCCCGCCACCACCCAGCCGTTGCCGGTGCCCCAGAACGCGGCCCGGCGCAACGCCCGGCGGTCCTCGTCCCAGATCGCCGCGTACAGGCCGGCCTGCTCGTCGAAGAGCCGGGTGCGATGGCCCTCGACCTGGCCGACCGCGGCTTCCAGGTGACCGGCGGCGGCCAGGAACGGGCACACCATGTAGACGGTGTCCGCCCATACCTGCCGGTTACTGGTGAGGTGGAACAGCGTTCCGTCCTCGGTGCGCGGCGCGTGCTCGAGCAGCCAGTACAGCTGCCACTCCGCCGCCTGGTGGTAGCGCGGGTCGCCGGTGGCCCGCCCCGCCCACAGCACCGCCTCGCCGTTGGCCGCCCCGTTGACCGCCGACGTCTCGCCCCCCATGTCCGCGAGCTGCCCGGACTGGGTCTGCCGGGTGACCGCGTCGTGTGCCATGGCGAGCAGGACGTCGTACCTGCCGACGTCGTGTACGGCGTGCGCGGCGACTCCCTGCTCCCATGAGTAGCGCTGCATGGCCAGCATCGCGGTCAGAACACGATGGGACAGCGCCGACAACTCAACGGGCATGAATGAAGGTTCTCATGCCAACTATCCGGCGTGGGTTACAAGTCCTTAATCTCAGCTGGTTTCGCCTGTCAAGGTGAATGAACGCAGCCGATCAATCGCAAGAATTGCACCGACAAGGAGGAAGACAACGCTCATCGCGACGCTGACCTGCAGGGAGACGTGGCTGGTGAGCAGCGTGGTGCCACCCGTCTTGGCCGCCACGGTCAGTGCATACTGTTCAACTGAGAGTGCGCGAGTACCGGCGAGCAGGTTACCCAACAGCCCTTCCCACAACAACACGTACAGCAATCCGAGAAGCACCGGCCGTCGCGTAACGAGACTGAGCAATAGGAACAAAGCGCAATATCCGATCGAGGCGACCAGGCAGGCGAGCGCCAGACCGAGCCCGAACCGTACCGAGTCGATGATGATGCCCGCGACGAACATCGGTACGGCGCTGGCCACGGCCGTGACCCCGATCGCCACGGCGAGCTTCGTCACCACGATCTGCCAGCGCGGTAGCGGCTTGGCCAGGATGTGCACGATCGTGCCGTCGTCGATCTCCGCGCCCAGCACGCCGGTACCGACGACCAGCGCGATCAGCGGCAGCATCACGGAGAAGCCGAAGCCGTGCAGGATCGGCTCGGCCCACTCGGACGGTTCGTCCGGCTGCAGCCCGTGCGCGAGCGCGGTCAGCCCGATCAGCACGACGGGCATCGTCACCAGCAGCAGGAAGCGCCGCCGGCCAAGCAGGCCCCGGAGCGTGATCCGGGCGATCGTGAGGTTCATGCCGCCCCCTGAATGAGGTTCATGCCGCCCCTTGAATGAGGTAGGAGAAGACGCTTTCGAGCGACTCGTCGGAGGGGACGAGCTGGCGCACGCGTACCCCCTCGCGCAGTGCGATCTTGGGAAGCGCCCTGGTGAAGGAGCCGTAGTCGCCGGCGCGTACGGCCAGCCCGCCCGAGGTCACGTCGACCCCGGTCACCGACTCCTCGCCGACCAGCGCGACGGCCAGCCGCCGGTCGTCGGTGGAGCGGATCGCGAACACGTGCGGCCGGTGCGTCATCAGCCGGCGGATCGTCCGGTAGTCCCCGGAAGCGGCCAGCCGCCCCGCCACGATCACCTGTACCGTGCCGGAGACCTGCTCGACCTCCTCCAGGATGTGCGAGGAGAACAGGACGGTACGGCCGGTATCGCCCATCTGGTGCAGCAGGTCCATCATGTGCATCCGCTGGCGCGGGTCCATGCCGTTGAACGGTTCGTCCAGCAGCAGCACGTCCGGGTCGTGGACGAGCGCCGCGGCTACCCGGGTGCGCTGGCGCATGCCCTTGGAGAACGTGCTGATCCGCCGGTCCTTGGCGTCCTGCATCTCGACGAGCGAGATGGCCCGCCGCGCCGCGTCCTCGGGGCTGGGTAGCCGGTGCAGCTTCGCGCTGGCCAGTACGAACTCCCACGCGGTGAGGAAGCCGTGCACCGCCTCGCGCTCGGAGACGAGGCCGAGCACGCGGTACACGTCGGGGTTGCGCCAGGCCGGCCGCCCGCCGACGGTCACCGCGCCCTGCGACGGCGCGAGGAAGCCGGCCATCATGTGCAGCAGCGTCGTCTTGCCGGCGCCGTTCGGGCCGAGCAGGCCGGTGACGCCCGGGCCGAGGGTCATCGTCACGTCGTTGACCGCGACTACGTTGCCGTACCAGCGGGAGACGGCGCGCAGTTCGACGAGGTTCATACCGTCAGCCTCCGGTAGCGCAGGACCAGCAGCGAGACGCACGCGGCCACCAGGACGAGGGCCGCCGCGACATACACCGGGCCGTAGTGGCCGAGGTCCATGGTGTGGGTACGGAAGATGAAGTTGGACAGGCCCTGGATGAGAAATACCGGGCTGAGCAACTGGGACAGCTGGCGCAGCGTCGGCCCACCGAGCGCCTGCATCACGCCGACGACGGGTGTGGGTACCAGGAAGACGCCGACGACCGCGGCGGCCGCGACCGCCCGGCGGCCGGCCAGCGACGCGACGAGGATCCCGATCGCGGAGATGATCACCGCGTAGATCGCCGCGTACCCGAAGCCGCCGAGCAGATCGGTGAACTCGTGCCAGGCTCCGGAGAACCCCTTGGTCTGCGAGAACACCCCGCCGAGGAACATCAGCAACAGCGGCCCGGCCAGCACCAGCCACATCGCGCTGACCATCGCGGCGAGCTTCACCAGTGCGTAGTCCGAGCGGCGCAACGGCCGGGAGAAGTACAGCGGCAGCACGTGCGCGCGCAGGTCCCGGGAGACCAGTTCCGGCGCCACGATCGCGACGAACAGGATGAGCGGGATCCCGACCGAGTCGCAGAACTGCAGGTAGCTGATGATCACGTGGCCGCTCTGCGCGCGCAGGGCCACCGCGATCGCGGCGACCGCGAAGGCCAGGACGACGACGATGAACGGGAAGACCTTCGCCTTCCCGCTGCGCCCCAGGCCGAAGGCGGTACGCAGGCTGTGCGTGTAGAGGGAGGCGGCCGCGTACCGGCGCCCCAGCCGGGGACCCGTGTAGCGCTGGTACCCGATGTCGTGGATGACCCCGTCAGCCAGCGCCATGGCCGACCTCCTGACGTTGTGGCCCTGCGGCCGTGGCGAACAGCTCCGATACCCGGTGCCGGCGCTGGTCGAGCCGGTGCAACGGCAGGTCGAGCGCGGCGACCGCGCCCATGATCAGGTCGTACGTGTCGTCGGACTCCAGCGGCACCACGAGCAGCCGCCCGTCCCGGGTCACCGGCAGGCCCATCTCGATCAGCCGCGACGCCAGCTCGTCCGTACCCTCGTCCACCTCAACGGCGAGCAGGTCCCGCTCTACCGTCATCGCGGAGATCCGGTCGGCCCGCAGCAGGCGCCCGCCGTCGATCGCCACCACCGAGTCGCAGATCCGCTCCACCTCACCCAGAAGGTGTGAGCAGACCACGACGGAGATGCCGAACTCCGTGCCGATGCGCTGGATCAGCGCGAGCATCGCGTCCCGCCCGGCCGGGTCCAGCCCGTTGGTGGGCTCGTCGAGCAGCAGCAGGTCGGGGTCGTGCACCAGCGCCTGGGCCAGCTTGACCCGCTGCTTCATGCCGGTCGAGTACCCGCCGATCTGCCGGTACCGCTCCTCGTACAGGCCGACGTGGCGCAGCGCCTCCGAGGCCCGCTCGCGTGCCGCCGTGCGCGGCAGCCCGCTTGCGCGGGCCATGTGCGTGACGAACTCGGCCGCGACCAGGTCGGGCGGTAGGCACTCGTGCTCCGGCATGTACCCGACGCGCGCCCGTACCGCCTCGGCATCGCGCCCCGGATCCAGGTCGAGTACCCGGGCCGCGCCGCTGGTCGGCTCCAGCAGGCCGAGCAAGATCTTGATGAGCGTCGACTTCCCCGCACCGTTCGCCCCGATCAGGCCGACGATTCCGGGCTCCACGTCGACGGTGAGCGCGTCCAGAGCGGTAACCCTCGGATACCGCTTGGTCAATGCCTGCGTCTGGATGAGTGCCACGTGGCGACTGTACGGGTCGCACCCGCTCATCGGGGTCCGGTATTCTCCCCCGCCGCACCCGGGCCCGCCCCTGAACCGCACCCCTAAGGAGCCGGCGGATAGCGTGGGAGTCGTGATCGAGGACCAGGGCCAGCTACAGCCGCGGATACAGCGCGCGCTGGTCACGTTCCTCGACCGGTACCGGGCGCGCCTGGCCGCCGTCGACGAGGCACTGGTACCGGTCGCCAGCGCGGTGGCCGACTTCGTGCTCGGCGGCGGCAAGCGGCTGCGCCCCGCGTTCGCGTACTGGGGCTTCGTCGGCGCGGGCGGTACCGACTCCGACGAGCTGATCGCCGCGCTCGCCGCGCTGGAGCTGGTACACGCGAGCGCCCTGATCCACGACGACGTGATCGACGCGTCGGACACCCGCCGCGGCGAACCGTCGGTACACCGCCGCTTCGCCGACCTGCACGCCGCGTCGGGCTGGGCGGGCGATCCAGCCGGCTTCGGCCGGGCCGCGGCGATCCTGCTCGGCGACTTGTGCCTCGTCTGGTCGGAGGAGCTGCTGCTGGGCAGCGGGCTCGCGCCGGCCGGGCTGGCGCGCGCCCGCGAGGTCTTCGACGACATGCGCACCGAGGTCGTGCTCGGCCAGTACCTCGACGTACACGCGCAGGTCACCGAGGACTCCTCGGTGGAGCGGGCGGGCAAGGTGGCCCGGTACAAGTCCGCGAAGTACACAGTGGAGCGTCCGCTGCTGCTGGGCGGTGC
>JBPYFB010000136.1:0-5979 GCA_051986465.1 Rugosimonospora sp. | reverse complement strand
GCGAGGCGGTGGCCGTCTGTTTCGCGGGACTCGGCGGTGTGGACCCGCAGCCGGCGAGCGCACCAGCGAGGGCGAGCGCGAGAACGAGGGCTGGTAGACGAGCGGGCACGGGACTCCGCTGAGGTTGCCTTGATCTTGAGTGCCCCCGGCAGGATTCGAACCTGCGCCACCGCCTCCGGAGGGCGGTGCTCTATCCCCTGAGCTACGGGGGCTCAACGGGCCTCAAAGACTGTACCAGGGGCCCCTCGCGTACGCGCTAGGAGCCCAGTGGCTGCGCTCCCAAATCCGTCAGCGTCTGGCGGAACACGTCGATCTCCGCCTCCTGGTTCTTCTTCATCGTCTCTGCCACATCCGTGACCTGGGCGTCGTGCGACTCCGCCAGCAGCCCATCGATCATGTGGATGCCGCCCAGGTGGTGGCGGAGCATGAGCTGGCAGTACAGGATGTCCAGGTCCTTGCCCGTGGCGTTCGACAACTGAGCCAGTTGCGCATCCGTGGCCATGCCCGGCATGAGGCCGTCGACGAGAGTGCGCTGCCCGTCCGGCATCCACGCCATCTTGGGACGGGTACCGGTGGGCAGCAGGTGCCAGTCCTTGAGCCAGGTCTGCATGATCCCGATCTCGGCCTGTTGGCCCAGCGCGATGTTGTACGCGCTGTTCTTGACCTCAGAGTTCTGCGCCTTCGGGTACGCGATCATCGACATCTCGACCGCCTGGGCATGGTGCGTCGACATGTCCCGCGCGAAGCCCGCCTCCACGGACCCGTCGCCGGGGGTACGCAGCGAGGGCAGTATCGCCCCCGCCGCGTATCCCAGGACGAGCGCGACGATCACCGATACGACGATCGGCCACCGGCGGCGCAGCAGGGCCAGAGCGGCGGTCACGTCAGCTCTTCGCCGGGCTGGCGGCCGCGGCGCTGGCACCACCAGAAGCCGGAGCGGCACCCGAGGCCGCGGCCGAAGCCGGGGCGGAGCCGAGGTCGTACGGGGTGGCGCCGGTACCGGTGACGTAGCTGCCGGTCGAGCAGGGCGTGTTGGGCTCCATCGCCGCGTTCTGACGCAGGTCGCGGATGAACGCGTCGACCCGCTTGTCGCTCGCGTTGGTGACCTTCAGCTGGTAGCCCCAGGCCTGCAGCGAAATCGGGCTGTCCAACCCCGGGTACGGCGACATGAGCATGAAGTCGTTGCCCTGCACCTTGCCCTTGAGGATGTTGACCTGCGCCTGCGGGAGGTCCGGCCGGTACGTGATCCACACGGCGCCGTGCTCAAGGCTGTGTACGGCGTTCTCGCTGGGGATCTGCGCCGAGTACACATCGCCCTGGCAGCGCTGCCAGTTGGGGTTGTGGTCGCCGCCGACGGGCGGGTTGACCTTGTAGGTGAGGACCCCGTACTTGTGGTTGCGGGTCAGCATCGCCGGGTCCTTCTTGCGGTAGTTGACGATTCCGCTGATCCCGTTGGCGCGCGCGTCCCAGCTCAGACCGTTCTGGTGCACCTCGTAGGCGCCGAAGCCGATGATCCCGGCGGCCACGAGGCCGACCACGGTGAACAGGATGATCGGGCCCCAGTTGCGACCCTTGTTCACCTTGACCGGCGCGAACTGCTGCCGGCCGCCACCCTTGCCACCGGGCCTTGCCGCCGGGCGGGCCGGGGCGGCGGACTTGCCGCGCGTAGACCCGGCGCGGGCGGAAGAAGGAGCAGCGCCGCCGGAAGATTTTTTAGCCGGCTTCGCGCCGGGCGCAGCCTTCTTGGCTCCGGCGACAGCCTTCTTGGCGGACGGCCGGCGCTCGCCGCCGGTCTGCGGACTGCTGATACTCATGGGCCCTCGTCGCACTCGTATGGTCAGGGGAACGGTCCCGGGGGGTGGGCGCGTCCCGCATTGTGACCAGCACCTCGGGTCGCCGCCAAGTCCAGGAGTGTACCCCGGATAGCATTGATCGGTGACTCCCGCGCAACTCGCCGACGCCGTACTCGCCGCTGCCGCGGCGGTCCTTGCCGATCGTGGCCTGGACCGGGCCGCGCTGCCGCCTGCCACGAGTGTCGAGCGTCCCCGCAACCCGGAGCACGGCGATTACGCCTCCACGCTCGCCCTTCAGGTGGGCAAGAAGGTCGGGCTGCCGCCGCGCGAGCTGGCCGGCGCGATCGCGGACCGGCTTTCGCAAACCGCGGGCATCAAGGCGGTGGAGATCGCCGGTCCGGGCTTCCTGAACATCCGGCTCGACGCGGCCGCCGCCGGCGAGCTCGCCCGGATCGTGGTGGAGCAGGGCGAGCGGTACGGGCACGGCACGGCCTCCGCGGGCCAGAAGATTAACCTGGAATTCGTCTCGGCGAACCCGACCGGGCCGATCCACATCGGCGGGGTGCGCTGGGCGGCGGTCGGCGACGCGCTGGCCCGGCTGCTGCGGGCGCAGGGTGCCACGGTCGGCACCGAGTACTACTTCAACGACGCCGGATCCCAGATCGACCGCTTCGCGAGGTCGCTTCAGGCGGCCGCGAAGGGCGAGCCGGCGCCGGAGGACGGGTACGGCGGGGAGTACATCAAGGACATCGCCGAGGCGGTACGCAAGAATCACCCCGAGGCCGATGACCAGGAGATCTTCCGGGTCGAGGGCGTCAACCTCATGTTCGCGGAGATCAAGGCGTCGCTCGAGAGCTTCGGCGTGCACTTCGACCTGTACTTCAACGAGAAGGATCTCCACGACCGGGGCGAGCTGGACGCGGCCCTCGCCCGCCTGCGCGAGCAGGGCAGGGTCTACGAGGAGGGCGGGGCGGTCTGGGTACGCACCACGGACCTCGGCGACGACAAGGACCGGGTATACGTGCGCAGCAACGGTGCCTTCACGTACTACGCCGCGGACTGCGCGTACTACCTCGACAAGCGCCAGCGCGGCTTCGACCGGATCGTGATCATGCTGGGCGCCGACCACCACGGTTACATCGGCCGGCTGCGGGCGATGTGCGCGGCCTTCGGCGACGACCCCGACCGCAACATCGAGATCCGCATCGGGCAGATGGTCAACCTGGTCAAGGACGGCCAGCCGGTAAGGATGTCCAAGCGGGCCGGCACGATCGTGAACATCGACGACCTGGTCGGCGCGATCGGCGTGGACGCCTCCCGGTACGCGCTGGCCCGGTACTCGGTCGACTCGACGATCGACATCGACCTCGACCTCTGGACGCGGCGCAACAACGACAACCCGGTCTACTACGTGCAGTACGTCGCGGCGCGCACCGCCAGCGTCTCGCGCAACGCGGCCGAGGTGGGGCTGGCGCGGGGTGACGACTTCGACCCGAGCCTGCTGGCGCACGAGAAGGAGCTCGACCTGCTCAAGACCCTGGGCGACTTCCCGGACATCGTCAGAAGCGCCGCCGAACTGCGCGAGCCGCACCGCGTCGCGCGCTACCTGGAGGATCTGGCCGGGGCCTATCACCGCTTCTTCGATACAAAGGAAACAAGGATCCTCCCGCGCGGCGACGAACCGATCACCGACCTGATGCGGGCCAGACTCTGGCTCAACGACGCCGCGCGCACCGTCATCGCCAACGGGCTTGGCCTGCTCGGCGTCTCCGCGCCCGAGAGGATGTGACGCGGCGTGCGCGCACATGAGGCCGGCGCCCTGCACGGGGACATCGGCAGCCGGGGACCTGCCTGGCTGCGTACCCCCGATGATGTCAATGCCCTGCTGCCGCGACTGTGGCCGCGGACCGCGACGCGCGGCGCCGATGGGGTGGTCACCGTCGGCGGCGTCAGCGTCCGCGACCTCGCGGCGGAATTCGGAACTCCGGTGTACGTGCTGGATGAGGCGGATTTCCGGGCCCGCTGCCGCGACTTCACCGAGGGGTTCGGCGACGCGCGCGTCTACTACGCCGGCAAGGCCTTCCTCTGCAAGGCGATCGTGCGCGCGCTCGTCGAGGAGGGCATGTTCCTCGACGTGTGCACCGGCGGCGAACTGGCGGTGGCGCTGGCCGGCGGGATGCCGCCGGAGCGGATCGGCCTGCACGGCAACAACAAGTCCGTCGCGGAGCTGGCTCGGGCGCTGGACGCCGGGGTGGGGCGCATCGTGCTCGACTCGTTCCAGGAGATCGAGCGGCTGACCGCGCTCGCACGCGAGCGGGGCGTACGCCCGGCCGTGATGGTACGGGTCACGGTGGGCGTGGAGGCGCACACGCACGAGTACATCGCGACCGCCCACGAGGACCAGAAGTTCGGCTTCTCGCTCGCCGGCGGGGCGGCCCGCGCCGCGGTGGACACGATCATCCGCGAGGGCGTGCTCGACCTGAGCGGGCTGCACTCGCACATCGGCTCGCAGATCTTCGACACCAGCGCCTTCGAGGTGGCGGCGCGGCGGGTGCTCGGGCTGCAGGCGGCGATCCGCGACGCGTACGGGCTGGACCTGCCCGAACTGGACCTCGGCGGCGGCTTCGGCATCGCGTACACGAGCCAGGACGACCCGCGCACCCCGGCCGAACTGGCGGAGGAGATCCGGCGCATCGTCAAGGAGGACTGCGACGCGTTCGGCCTGGCCACGCCGCACCTGTCGATCGAGCCGGGCCGGGCGATCGTCGGGCCGGCCGTGTTCACGCTGTACGAGGTCGGCACCGTCAAGGACGTCGACGGCATCCGCACGTACGTGAGCGTGGACGGCGGGATGAGCGACAACATCCGTACCGCGCTCTACGACGCCTCGTACAGCGCCACGATCGCCAGCCGGGCGTCGCAGGCCGGGCCGATGCTTGCTCGCGTGGTGGGAAAGCATTGCGAGTCGGGCGACATCGTCGTGAAGGATGAGTTCCTGCCAGCCGATGTGCGGCCAGGAGATTTTCTCGCCGTACCCGGCACCGGCGCCTATTGTCGCAGCATGGCCAGCAACTACAACCATGTACCGCGGCCACCGGTGGTCGCGGTACGGGACGGGCAGGCCAGGCTGATCGTACGACGGGAGACCGAAGATGACCTCCTCGCGCTCGACGTCGGCTGAGCCCGTACGGGTCGCGCTGCTGGGCTGTGGCACGGTCGGCACCGAGGTGGTACGCCTCCTGCACGAGCAGGCCGACGATCTGACGGCCCGGGTCGGCGCGCCGCTTTCGCTGGTCGGCATCGCGGTGCGCCGCAGCGGGCGCGACCGGGGCCCGCTGCCGGTCGACCCGGGGCTGTTCACGACCGACGGGCTCGGTCTGGTCAAGCGCGACGACGTCGATGTGGTGGTGGAGGTCGTCGGCGGCATCGAGCCGGCCCGCACCTGGCTCGTCGAGGCGCTGCGCAGTGGCAAGAGCGTGGTGACCGCGAACAAGGCACTGCTCGCCGAGGAGGGTGGCAGCCTGCACGACGCGGCCGCCGAGGGCGGGGCCG
Organism: Rugosimonospora sp.; assembly: GCA_051986465.1. Taxonomy (GTDB): domain Bacteria; phylum Actinomycetota; class Actinomycetes; order Mycobacteriales; family Micromonosporaceae; genus DATEJJ01. The sequence goes on along the minus strand of JBPYFB010000136.1, from coordinate 634 downwards.
ACCTGTACTTCGAAGCGTCGGTCGCCGGCGCCATCCCGCTGTTGCGCCCGCTGCGCGAGTCGCTGCACGGCGACCGGATCACCCGGGTCACCGGGATCGTCAACGGCACCACCAACTTCATACTGTCCTCAATGGACAGTACGGGCACCGGCTTCGCCGAGGCGCTGGAGGAGGCGACCGCGCTCGGGTACGCCGAGGCCGACCCGACCGCCGACGTGGAGGGCTTCGACGCCGCCGCCAAGGCCGCGATCCTGGCGTCGCTGGCGTTCCATACGCGGGTACGGGCGGAGGACGTGTACCGGGAAGGCATCACCGAGGTCAGCGCCGCCGACGTGCGCAGTGCCAAGGAGATGGGCGCCACCATCAAGCTGCTCTGCCTCGCCGAGCTCTCGGGTGGCGCGGTGAGCGTACGGGTGCACCCCGCGATGATTCCGCGTACCCACCCGCTCGCCAGCGTGGGCGACGCCTTCAACGCGGTCTTCGTCGAGGCGCAGGCGGCCGGGCAGCTCATGTTCTACGGCCGCGGCGCGGGCGGCGCGCCGACGGCGAGCGCGGTCCTCGGCGACCTCGTCGCGGTCGCCCGCAACCGGCTCTCGGGCACCCGCGCGGCGAGCGAGTCCAACTACGCCTCGCT
>JBPYFB010000135.1:0-4648 GCA_051986465.1 Rugosimonospora sp. | reverse complement strand
AGTTCTGCTCGTTGATCGGCCGGAACTCGTCATAGATGGTCTGCTCCTGGCGGAAACTCTTCGCCACCGAAATGCCGCTCATCGTCTCCTGTAGCACAGCGTTGACCCGTGCGGTCGAGCGCTGCGCCTTGCGGGTGGTGCGCCGGGCGACCCGGCGGAAGCCGAGCGCCACCAGGACGATCGCCGGCGTCACGGCGAGTACGAGCAGCGCGAGCAAAGCGCTGCGGGCGAACAGCAGCGCGATGATGAACCCGACGAGCAACACCTGCCCGACAAGGTTCATCGTGAGCGTGACCACGGTCGCGAAGTCGTCGGTATCGGAGCTGACCCGGCTCACCACTTTGCCGGAGGGGTGCTGGTCGAAGAAGGACATGTCCCGGCGGACCACCGCGTCGAACGCGTCGCAACGCAGGGCCAGCACGACATCGCCGACAACCTTGGCGGTCCACCAGCGCTGGATGCAGTTGAACACCCAGCTCAGCGCCCCGCTGAGCAGAACCAGCAGCGCGAGCAGCGCGACGAAATCGCCGCCGGCCCCGCCGACGACCCGGTCGAGACCCCACGAGATCAGCACCGGTGCCGCGGTCTGCATCAGGGACTGCGCGACGATGCCCCCCGCGACGAGCGCCATCCCGCCGGCCCGCGGCCGGAAGTAGCGGCCGATCCGGCGCACCAGGTCCCGGTCGGCATAGGTACGGTCGTAGTGCTCGGCGTCCAGCCCGTCCATGATGAACGCCACGTCAGTCCACCTCCGTGGCCATGGGCACCCGGTCGTAGTGCGCGAAAATCCGTTGGTACAGCGGGCAGCGGGCCAACAACTGCTCGTGCGAGCCGGCGTCGACCAGCTCGCCGCGGCGCAGCAGCAGGACCTTGTCCGCCCACCGGACCTGCGACAGCCGATGCGTGATAAGCAACGTGGTCCGTCCCTGTAGTACCCGGCGGATCGCCTTCTGGATCTCGTCCTCGGTCGCGCTGTCGATCGCGCTGGTCGAGTCGTCGAGCACGAGGATCGCCGGATCGGTCAGCAGCGCCCGGGAGATCGCCAACCACTGCCGTTGCCCACCGGACAGCGTGACGCCTCGCTCGCCGATAACCGTCTCGTACCCGTCGGGCAGCTCGCCGATGAACCCGTCGGCCTGGGCATCCCGGGCCGCCGCCTCGATCTCGGTACGGGTCGCGCGCTGGCCCACGCCGAACGCGATGTTCTCCGCGATCGACCGGGAGAACAGCACGATGTCCTGCTCGATGGCGGAGATCTGGGAGCGCAGCGCGTCGAGGTTCCAGTCGCGCACATCCACGCCATCGACCAGAACCCGGCCGGCGGTCACGTCATAGCTTCGATTGACCAACTTGGTCAGCGTCGTCTTGCCGGCACCGGACTCGCCCACGATCGCGACGGTCTCCCCGGGCTCGATGGCAAAGGACAGATTGCGCAGCACCGGCCGGTCGCCGTACCCGAAAGTGACGTTCTCGAAGGTGACCGCCCCCCGGATCGTTCCCCGATGGCCGGTCTCGTTGTGGTCCAGCTCGGACTCCTCGGTCATCAGCGCGAGGATCCGGCGGGCGCTGGCGAGCCCGGTCTGCACCATCGAGAACGAGAAGATCGAGATGAACGCCGGGAAGCCGAGCAGGCCCATGAGCCCGAGGTAGCTCACCAACTCCCCCACGGTCAGCTCCCCGCGGGAGTGCAGGTACAGCCCCTGCAGCAGGGCGCCGGCCGTGCAGACGGCGAGCAGCAGCGTCGGCAGGTACCGCGCCTGGATCTGGCCCTGCGCCACGAACGCGTCCCGGTACGCCGACGCCCGGCTGCCGAACTTCGCCGCCTCCCGCCGCTCCTGTACGGTCGCCTTCACCACCTCGATGCCGCGCACCGACTCGGACAGCACCGCGTTGAGCTCCCCGACCCGCTCCCGCATCTCGATGGAGACCGGCTGCAGCCGGCGCATGAAATGACGCAGCGAGAACACGAACGCGGCGAGGAAGACCAGCGGCGCCCCGAGCAGGCGCCAGTCGAGGAACCCGATGAAGACCACCGGCACGATCGCCTGGGAGCCTGAGTCGACGATCAGGTCGATCCCCGGGCTGAACATGGTGCCGAGCTGCCGGATGTCGCTGGCGCCGCGCGCCATCAGGTCGCCGACCCGCTGCCTGTTGTGGAAGGTCTGGCTCTTCCCGAGCAGGCTCAGGTACAGCTCGTCGCGAGCGTCCCGCTGTATCCGATTCGCCAGTACCTCGGTGCACACCCGGGCGAGCAGGTCAAAACCGCTGCGCAGTCCGACGATCACCAGCAGTGCCACGGCGATCGCCGAGAGCGCATGGCGGCGATCCGCGGTATGCCCGCTCACCGTGTCGAAGGCCCGGCCGACGAGTCCGGGGATCGTGGAGTTCAGCACCACCATGACCACCGAGCCCGCCAGGAAGCCCAGCAACGGCCAGGGATTGCGCAGTTGGTGGGAGAGCACCCAGCGGGCCGGACCACGCCGGTCGTAGTGGTGCCGGCCAGCGACAGCGAACTCGGTCGCCTCCGCCGGGACGGCGACGGCATCGGTGGTAAGCACGGGCACGCCCAGAGTATGCCGGCGCGGTACGACACAAATCACTCCAGTTATCGACCACGGGCCACTGGTTGACCGCCGACCTGGCTGTAATAAATACTGTTACAACGAGGAGGGAGCCCGTGGCGGCCAACAGCCGGCTCACCATCGCCGTGCACGCACTGGCTTGGCTCGCGCTCGCCCACCGGCGCGGCCAGGAGCGGCTGACCTCCAACGAGGTAGCGGCCAGCGTCAATACCAATCCGGTGATCCTGCGGGTCAGCCTGGGCCGGCTGCGCCGGGCCGGCCTCGTCGAAGTCAGCCACGGCGCGGGGGCCGGCTGGCGACTGGCCCGGCCACCCGAGCAGATCAGCCTGCTGGACGTGTACGACGCCGTCGAGTCGGAGCCGCACTTCGGCATGCACCACACCGAACCCAATCAGGAGTGCCCGGTGGGGCGCGGCATCCGGCCGGCGCTGGACGAGGTCTACGCCGGCGTGGACGCCGCCGTGCGGCAGGCGCTGGGCCGCACGTTGATCGCCGAGGTGCTACACGAGACGCTGCGGAGGTCCGAGGAATGATCCGGTACCCGATCGTCGAGTTGCGCCAGTACACGCTGCGCCCGGGCCAGCGGGACGTACTGATCGAGCTGTTCGACCGGGAGTTCGTGGAGACCCAGGAGGAGGTCGGGATGGCCGTGCTGGGCCAGTTCCGCGACCTCGACGACCCGGACCGGTTCGTGTGGCTACGCGGCTTCCCGGACATGCCGCGCCGGGCGCAGTCGCTCGGCGCGTTCTACGGCGGCCCGACCTGGAAGGCACACGGACCCGCGGCCAACGCCACCATGGTGGACAGCGACGACGTGCTGCTGCTGCGCCCGCTGGGCCAGCGCTGGGCGTTCCCGCAGGCGCCGGCGGATCGGCCGCCGGTCGGGCAGCCAGCCCCGGCATCGGTCATCCTCGTGACACTCTGCTTCGCGGACCGCCCGTTCGACGGCGCGTGCGCCGAGCAATTCGAGCAGGAGTTGTACCCGGCGCTCGCGGCCACCGCCGGTCCGCCGTTCGCCTGCCTGTCCACGGAGTACGCCGAGAACACCTTCCCCGCCCTGCCGGTACGGACCGGCGAGCACGTACTCGCGTGGCTCACCAGGTTTCCGGACCGGGCGCAGCTGGCCGAACACGTCCGGCTCGCCGAGGCGGTGAAGTGGCCGGACCGGACCGTACGCACCCAACGGCTGCGCCTCGCGCCGACCGGCCGGTCGCTCCTCCAGTAGGCAGTCCGTGTCGCTCGAATTGCGGATGTCGACGGTTGTGGCAGCATGCGGCTTGCGACCGCGCCTGGTCGGTCGGCGCGGTCAGTCGCGGCTAAAGAGGCAGGTGGGCCATTATGGACGGCGCCGTAGTGGGGCAGCGGTCGGGCGGCGTTGCGCCATTGGTGGATCCGGGACTGCGGCAGCTTCTGGCCGGGTTGACCGCGGTACGGGACGGGGACTTCGGTACCCGGCTGCCGTCGGAGGCCGACGGGTTGCTCGGCGAGATCGCGACGGTGTTCAACGGGATGGTGGACCAGCTTTCGTTGTTCACCTCGGAGGTCACCCGCGTCGCGCGGGAGGTGGGTACCGAGGGGCGGCTGGGCGGTCAGGCGGCGGTGCCCGGGGTGTCGGGGACCTGGAAGGACCTGACCGACTCGGTCAACGCGATGGCCGGCAACCTGACCAGCCAGGTGCGCGACATCGCCCAGGTCGCCACGGCGGTGGCGCGGGGTGACCTGTCGCAGAAGATCCGGGTGGATGTACGCGGGGAGATCCTGGAGCTGAAGAACACCATCAACACGATGGTCGACCAGTTGTCCTCGTTCGCCGATGAGGTGACCCGGGTGGCCCGGGAGGTGGGCAGCGAGGGGCGGCTGGGCGGTCAGGCCGAGGTACCGGGGGTGGCCGGTACGTGGCGGGACCTCACCGCGTCGGTGAACTTCATGGCCGGCAACCTGACCAGCCAGGTGCGTGACATCGCCCAGGTGGCGACCGCGGTGGCCCGGGGGGACCTGTCGCAGAAGATCCGGGTGGACGTACGCGGGGAGATCCTGGAGCTGAAGAACACCATCAACACGATGGT
>JBPYFB010000134.1:0-4369 GCA_051986465.1 Rugosimonospora sp. | reverse complement strand
TACCGGGACTACCTGGAGGTGCACGGGCTGTCGGTACAGCTGACCGAGGCGCTGGCGGAGTACTGGCACCGTCGCATCCGTACCGAGCTGGCCCTGCCCGGCGGCGGTACGGTCGCCGACGACGACCCACCGGACCTGGCCGGGCTGCTACGTACCGACTACCGGGGATGCCGGTACGCGTTCGGCTATCCGGCCTGCCCGGATCTCGAGGACCGGGCGAAGATGGTCGACCTGCTGGACGCGCAGCGGGTGGGCGTACTGCTCTCGGAGGAGTTCCAGCTGATGCCGGAGCAATCGACCGACGCGATCGTGGTGCACCACCCGGAGGCGAGCTACTTCAACGCCAAGTAGCTGTGCCGTCAAGGTCGAAGGTGGTCCTCGGGACTCGTCGCCGCCGCATGTGTCATGACGTTGAGGGTCGCCGCGTTCTCCGTCGCTATTATGTCTTCGACACGCTCCACCAGAAGCGCGAAAGCCTCATCGTCAGCTAAGCCGTTGTACCTTCCCGTATGAGTCTGAAAATAGATTCGTTCATGCCCGAGAAGCTGCTCGGTTGATCGGTAGTTCTTCCACTGTTCGCGGTAATGGAAGACGCTCTCCAGGGAGACCGCCACCGCGACGATCAAACTGACGATCGTCGCCGCGATCTTCCCGTGGTCCCAGCTGACGTTGACGAGCAGCGGGACGAGGACCCCGCCGGTGACTGCGACGGTGCGCATCCAGAGGTGGATGAGCTTGGCCCTCTTGGAAGACTCGTTGTACCACTCCTGGTACTGGCTCAGACGCTCGGCGATGTACTGCTCGGCCGGCAGTCGATTGGCCGCATTGGTGCGCGGTAGCCCAGCCTCCCTCTCGTAGGAGTCCGATTCCGCTTGCACGGAACCAGTAATAGACCGTTCGTACGGTTGGGTCAAGGCGCTGTCAACGTGCCGTCCATTGCGCCAGAACCCTGAGTCGGCAACGAGATGCAAGGCAGCACCCGTACTGCCCGCAAGGCTCTCGTCGCCGGGACCGACCCACATGCTGAGTCGCGGCTTCACCGCGAGGGCGACGGCTGACAAGATCGGGTGATGCGACGGGTCGGCCTATCCACGGTGGTCGCTCTCATCGTCGCGGTCGCGGCATCCTCGTCCGCGGCACCGATGATTGCCTACGCGGCGGCGCCGGCGCTCGCGATCGCTTTCTGGCGTAACGCGTTGGCGGTCGGTGTGATCGCGCCGGTTGCCGCCACCGACCGGGGCGGCGAGTTGTGGTCGTTGCTGGGTGGCGGCAGGCGCCGCACCGCGCTGGTTTCCGTGCTGGCGGGCGTCTTCCTCGCCGTGCACTTCGCGATGTGGGTACCGAGCCCGAAGTTGACGAGCGTCGCGGTGGCGACCGCGTTGGTCAGCACGATGCCGGTCTGGACGGCGGTCCTGGCCTGGCTGCGGAGCGTCAAGGTTGCCGGCGCGACCTGGTTGGGCATCGGGCTGGCGGTGCTCGGCGTGGTGCTTGCGACGGGCGCGGATGTGACCACGTCGGCGCGCGCGCTGACCGGCGATGTGCTCGCGCTTGCCGGTGCGTTCGCGGGCGCGATCTACATGTCGCTGGGTGAGGCGGCCCGCCGGTCGACGAGCACGATGGCGTACACCTGCGTCTGTTATTCGGTTTGCTCGCTCCTGCTGCTGGCCGTCTGCTTCGCCGGCGGCGTGCGCCTCGTCGGGTTTACTCCGGTGACCTGGTTGGTCATCGCCGGGATGACGGCCGGTCCGCAGTTGCTCGGCCATTCCTTGATCAACTACGCGTTGCGCAGGGTGACGGCGACGACCGTTACGGTCCTCCAGATGCTGCAGGTACCCGGTGCCGCTCTGATCGGCTGGGTGCTGCTGGGCCAGCTGCCTCCCGCGCGCAGCCTGCCGGGTATCGCCATGATCATGGGCGGGGTCACGGCCGTGGTACTCGGCGCACGCCGCCGGTCCAGCCAGGGCAGTAAAGTTACGCATACCATTGGTATGCTCAGCCGCATGAGCAGGCGCAAGAAGCGGACGACCCTCACTCTTGACGCGGAAGCCTTAGATCTCGCCGAGCGGGTGGCTAAGCTGCGAGGGATCTCCGTGTCGGCTCTGGCGTCGCGGGCGATTCGCAACGAGGCGCTTCGGCTGGGTGCTCCGGGCACGCCGCTCGGCACCGAGCAGGACGCCGTGGACGACGAGGCCGAGCAGGCCGCTATCGACCAGGAGCAGGGGCGAGCTGCGTGATCCGTGGCGAAGTCTGGCGGTACGCCCCCAAAGGGCTGCCCCGTGAGCGCACCGTACTGATCGTCTCAGCCGACGGCATCAACAACTCGCCCCGACCATGGGTGTACGGGTTGGAGGTCGTACACGATGATCCGCACGACATCCTCACCGTGGAACTGCCCGGCCACATCTGGGTCAACGGCACGTCGCTGTGCCGGCTGTGGCGCGACTGGCTGCACGAGCGGGTAGGCAGCGTCGAGGGCGAGGCACTGGAGCACATCGACGCGATGCTGCGTACCGCTATCGATCTGTAGCGGCGCCCTCCACCGGCTGCGGCATAGCCTCCTCGCGGGCCACGCGCTGGCTGGGCGCATTGGAGCCGCGTACCAGCGCGTCGCGGATCTCGGTGAGTAGCTTCACCTCTTCGCTGGGCGCCTCCGGCGGCGGCTCCTCGCCCCGCTTGCGCCGCTCGGCGAGCTTGTTCATCGGGAACACGACGAGGAAGTAGAGCGCGGCGGCGGTGATCAAGAACGTGATCACGGCGTTGATGAACGCGCCCCAGTCGAAGATCTGGCCGTTGACCGTGAACCGGCCGCCGATCGTCTTGTCGTTTCCGCCGCCGGCCACAGCGATCAGCGGCTTGAGGAACGAGCCGGTGAATTGAGTGATAACTGTGGTGAACGCCGCGCCGATCACGATGCCGACCGCGAGGTCGACGACGTTGCCACGGAGAATGAAGTTGCGGAATCCCTTCAGCACGCACTGAGCTTAGGGGTACCGACGCGGCGCCGCATCGCGTGATACGGGACACCCCGGGGAGGTACGGGTCCGGGCCGCTGCCGCCCACGCCGATAGGCTCGCGGCGTGCAGAAGGAGCCGCTGGCCGCCGTGCTGTTCGACATGGACGGCACGCTCGTAGACAGCGAGAAGGTCTGGGACGTCGGCCTGTTCGAACTGGCCCACCGGTACGGCGGTGAGCTGTCCGCAGCAGCCCGGGCGCGGATGGTCGGCAGCAACATGGCCGACTCGATGGCGATCCTGCACGAGGACATCGGCCAGCCCTGGCGCGACGTGACCGAGAGCCTGGTGTGGCTGGAGAATCGGGTCAAGAGCCTGTTCGCCGACGGGCTGATCTGGCGCCCCGGCGCGCCGGAACTGCTTCGGGAGGTGACCGCGGCGCGGATACCGGCGGCGTTGGTGACCGCGACGGCGCGGCATCTGGTGGACGTGGCGCTGGAGACGATCGGCCGGTCCCACTTCGCGGCTGTGGTCTGCGGTGACGAGGTCGACGAGACCAAGCCGCACCCGGCACCGTACCTGACCGCCGCCGCAATGCTGGGCGCCGAGATCCGCCGCTGCGTGGCGATCGAGGACTCGCCGACCGGTATCGCCAGCGCCCGGGCGGCAGGTGCCGCGGTACTCGCCGTACCGTCCGAAGTGGACCTGTCCCATCTGGACGGTGTGACGCTGGTGGACAGCCTGGTCGAGGTGGACGTCGCGTACCTGCGCCGGATGGTCGAGGACCGCTGACCGGCCGCTGACCGGCGGTACGGACGGCGCCCCCGTGCGCGCCGCCCGTACCGCGTTACCCCCGATTCCCCCCGCGCCGCATCACTCGTACGCGATGGCCGCCAGCACGTTGGTCCGCGCCGCCCGGATCGCCGGCAGCACCGCGGCGAGTACCCCGGCGACGGCGGCGAGCAGCAGGTACACCGCCATCTGGCCCCACGGCAGCGCCAGGCTGTTGAAGCCCTGGTCGTGCAGCGCCCGCACGACGGCGCTGCCCAGCCCGGTACCCACGGCGAGCCCGAGCAGCGCGCCGAAGACCGAGATGACGACGGCCTCGACGGTGATCATCCGCATGGCCTGCGCCCGGCGCAGCCCGATCGCCCGCAGCAGGCCCAGTTCCCGGGTGCGCTCCAGCACCGACAGGGCCAGTGTGTTGACGATCCCCAGCACCGCGATGAGGATCGCCAGCGCCAGCAGGATCTGGATCATCGTGAGCAGCGAGTTGAACTGCGCCGCCTGCTGGTCGACGAACTCGCTGCGGTTGACCACGGTGACCTCCGGGCTGTCGGCGAGCAGCGCGTCGACCTTCCGCTGCACGTCGGCCACCGAGGTGCCCGCCGCGACCGACACGAAGCCCCACGACGGCT
>JBPYFB010000133.1:0-3800 GCA_051986465.1 Rugosimonospora sp. | reverse complement strand
GGACCGGCCGGCAAAACTCATCGGCGGCGCCTTACCAGGGCGAAGGCGGCGGTGGCTGCACGACCGGCGGCCGGTCGTCGCACGTGATCGTGTTCGGCAGCTCCCACGAGGCCATCCACGGCCCGGTGGTCCCGCCGCCGTCGTTGCCGCCGAGGTCGGTGAGCGAGAACTCCGAGCCCGCGGGCGTGAAGTGGAACGAGCCGCAGTTGTTGACGCCGACCGCGCCGACGTTGCGGGCGTCCACGTTCTCGAACGAGGCGGAGCCGGCCGACCGGGCGCTGACCACGGAGGTACCGGTACCGTCCACGCGGATGTCCTTGAAGTGGACGCCGGTGATGGAGTACAGGTCCTTCACGGGCCAGTCGCTCACGAACATGATGGCGTTGTAGGTGTTGTCGAGGAAGTCGTCGCCGACCACCTCGACGTCGGCGTCGAGGCTGCGCTCCAGCGCGTAGAACCAGATGGCACCGAGACCGATGTTCCAGTTCAGCTCGTACGTGCCGGCGCGCACCACGGTGTTGCCGGTGATCCAGGCGTGCCCCGCGAACGGCTGCGCGCCGAAGCGGGTACCGAGCTGGATGCCGCTGCCCTCCCGGATCGGATCCGCGATGAGGTTGCCGGAGACCGTGTTGTCCTGGCCGCCGTAGAGCGCGATGCCGTTGGCGAGCACCGGCGTCTGTACGGTGTTGTGGTCGAACGTGTCGCCAGCGTCCTGCGCCTTCTCCGACCACATCGCGAGGCCGTCGTCGCCGGTGTTGCGGACGAAGTTGTTGCCCACGAAGGAGTTCGTCACTCCACTGTGGAAGTTGACCCCGTCGGCGATCTGGTCGGCGATGACGTTGTTGGTGATGCGCAGGTTCGTCATCGGCCCGTCGAACCACATACCCACCTTGGTGTGGTGGATGTAGAGGCCGTCGATGGTGGAGTCGGAGAGGGCGCCGCCGATCCCGTTGACCTGGTCGGTGTCGACGCGCTCGCGCACGTCGCCCTCGATGGCGAAGCCGGAGAGGTGGACGTTGTGGCTGCCGCCGACCGAGGCGTCCTTGCCGTAGAAGCCGACGCCGGTGTGTACCGAGCCGTCCGGCGCGGGCGTGGCGAGGTCGACCTGATGACCCTTGATTATCGTGTACCAGCTGCCGGCGCCCTCGACCGTCACGCCGTCCACGATGATGTGCCGGTTCACCTGGTACGTGCCGGGCGGGGCGTAGACCTTGGCCCGGTGGCGTTGCGCGAAGGCGATCGCCCGGTCGAAGGCGTCCGCCGAGTCGCGCCGCCCGCTGGGATCCGCGCCGAACGCGAGTACGTTCGCCGCGCCGAGGTCCACCCGGGGCGGAGCTACCAGCTGCGAGTCGAGCAGGTCGATGACTGTCCACTGTGTATCGGTTGGGGCGGTCAGTCGTACGGTGTCGCCGGCGCGGTATGTGCGACCGAGGAACAGGCGCTGCTCGTCGTAGAAGTGGTTGGGGCGGAACGGGATCGGTACCGTCGGGTACGGCGTGGTGGCCGCCGGTACGCACGAGCACTCGGTGATCCACCAGTCCGGGTGCAGGATGCCGGCGTTCGGGTCGTTGCTGAACGGATAGAGGTTGTACAGCCACGCGTATTGGGACGTGAGCGTCATGGTGGTACGGGCCCGACCGTTCAACGTGACGGAAAGCGGCGCGGTGATACCGCCGCCACCCGGCGCGTCGGGGATGCTGTACCGGACGGTGATGGCGTTGGCCGCCTTCGGCAGCGTGAACTCGACGTACTGGCCCGGCGCGAGGCGTACCGCGCGCCGGCCGGAGGCCTCGGCCGGCAACTGGTACGCGGTGCGGTCCGGACCGATGACGGTACCGTTGGTGGCCGCGTTCTCCGCCTCCTGCTCGACGATGCCGAGGCTGGCACCCCGACCGGTGACAAGGGACGGATCGAGCGCGGCGCTCGTGGCGGCGGGTACCGGACCGGTCGGGCCGGCGCTGGCCGCCGTGGCGCTGACGGCGGTGGCGTTGACGGCAGCGACGGCGACGGCCAGCGCCACCACTGCAGTGATTCTCCCGGACATCGGACGACTCGTTTCTCTGAGGACGACTCGTTTCTCTGAAGATGGCGGAGCGGACGCCAGGTTCTCTGAAGATGGCGGAGCGGACGCCAGAGAGGTAAAGCCGACCCTAGCGCAACTGCTTGCGCTGTCCTAGTCCCCTTCTTGCACACCGGCTGCGGACGACGCCTGCGCCCGGCGACGCTCCAGGAAGGCGCGCTCGGCTTCGTTGCCCGTCAATGCGAGCGCCTCGCCGTAAGCATCGGCGGCTTCGGCGTGCTGGCCCAGGCGCCGCAGCAGGTCCGCCCGGGCGACGTGGAAGGGCGCGTAGCGGGCCAGGTCCGGTAGGGCGTCGACGATGGCGAGGGCGGCGGCGGGGCCGTGCACCTCGGCGACCGCGACCGCCCGGTTGAGCGCCACGACCGGCGTCGGTGCCACGGCGGCGAGCTGGTCGTACAGGGCGAGGATCTGCGGCCAGTCGGTATCCGCCGCGCGCGCCGCGTCGGCGTGCACCGCGTTGATGGCGGCCTGGATCTGGTACGGGCCGGGCCTGCTGCGCCGCAGGCACGCCCGGACCAGCTCCTGTCCCTCGGCGATGAGGGTACGGTCCCAGCGGGTACGGTCCTGGTCGGGCAGCAGCACCAGCCGCCCGTCCGCGTCCACCCGGGTCGCCCGGCGCGCCTGCGTCAGCAGCAGCAGCCCGAGCAGGCCGAGCGTCTCCGGCTCGTCCGGCATCAGCTCCACGAGAAGCCGGGCGAGCCGGATCGCCTCGGCGCAGAGGTCCTCGCGCACCAGGGTGTCGCCCGAGCTCGCCGCGTACCCCTCGTTGAACACCAGGTACACCACGGTCAGTACCGAGCGCAGCCGGTCCGGCAGCTCGGCCGCGCGCGGCACCCGGTACGGGATCCGGGCCGCCTTGATCTTCGCCTTGGCGCGGACCAGCCGCTGCGCCATCGTCGCCTCGGGTACCACGAACGCCCGGGCGATCTCGGGCGTCTCCAACCCGCCGAGCAGCCGCAGCGTCAGCGCGACCTGAGCCGCCGGGGCGAGCGCGGGGTGGCAGCAGGTGAAGATCAGCCGGAGCCGGTCGTCGGTCACCGGGTTCACCTCCTCGGTTGCGAGCCGCGCGGGGTCCTCGCCCGACGCGTCCCGCGGGCCGTGTACGAGCGCGGCCTGGGCGTGCCGGTGGTCGCGTGAGGACTCCCGCTTGAGCCAGTTGAACGCCCAGTTCCGGCCGGTCGTGATGATCCACCCGGCCGGGCTGGGCGGCAGGCCGGTCACCGGCCACTTCTGTACGGCGATGGCGAACGCCTCCTGTACCGCCTCCTCGGCGAGATCGATGTCGCCGAGGAGGCGGACCAGGCTGGCGACGGAGCGGCCGAACTCTGCCCGGAAGACCTGGCCGACCTGTGCCGCGTCACACGCCGTCACGCCGGATCACGCGTCCACATCGTCCTGGAAGGGGCGCACCTCGACCGGGTTGCGGCAGGCCTGGCTGGCCCGGCCGGCCAGCTGCAGTGCCGCGTCCAGGTCCGGCGCCCGCACGACCCAGAAGCCACCGAGCTGCTCCTTGGTCTCCGCGAACGGGCCGTCGGTGGTCAGCAGGTCGCCGTCCTGGTAGCGCACCACCGTCGCGGTGGTCGCCGGGTGCAGGCCGCCGCCGAACACCCAGGCGCCGCTGCTCTGCAGCTCGGCGTTGAACGCGTCCACGTCCTGGTACGCCTGTGCCATCTCCGCCTCGGACGGCACCGGCGCGCCCTCGACCATGTGCACCGACAGC
>JBPYFB010000132.1:0-5378 GCA_051986465.1 Rugosimonospora sp. | reverse complement strand
TGTGTGTCTGGTGTGGACAGTCGTGGCCCTGCCCACCGCGCAGGCTCGCCGTGCGAGCCGAGCAGGCCGCGTTCGCGCCGGTTTGCGATTGACCGGCCAGATGGCATCGACGTCACTTCACGCGGTGACACCGCGGCGATCCGCCAGCGCCGCACGCTCCCGCACCACCTGCTCCGCCCATACGGCAGCCGGCCCGCCTCCGCCGTCACTGCCCAGCGCCTCCGGCCAGGCGTGACCCGGGCGAGCAGGTACGGCGGGCGAGGGTACGTGCCCCATCCGGTTCCCCCGCACAGTGGCGGACACGTACCCTCGCCCAAAGCCGTCAGTGACCGAACGACAGCCAGTTGATGTTGACGAAGTCCGCTGGCTGGCCGCTGGTGAAGGTGATGAACACGGTATGCGTACCGGTGACCCCGGTGATGTTCGCCGGTACCGTGCGCCAGCTCTGCCAGCCACCGGTATTGGCGATCGCGAAGCTACCGATCGGTGCGTTGGACCGGGAGTCCAGCCGTACCTCGACGAGGCCGCTCACCCCGCCCGCCGCGCCCGAGGCCACCCGGCCGTTGAACTGCGTCGCGGCCGTCGAACCGAAGTTCACGTTGTTGAACTGCAGCCAGTCGCCGTTCGCGATGTAGCCCACGTCCTGGCCACCGCCGGTGTCCGTGGTCGCCTCGGTCTGGGTACCGGACTGGGCGTTGTAGCTCTCCGCCTGGATCGTCGAGTACGCGTTGGTACCGCCGCTACCGCCGCCGGTGCTGCTCGGCGTGGGGCTCGGCGGAGGCGTGGGGCTCGGCGGGGGCGACGAGGTGGAGCCGCCGCTCGTGTACACCGCGACGTAGTCCACGTTCATGGGTACGCCCGACTGGGTGGAAGAGGTTGGGCCGCCACCGAACGCGGCCGGGAACCCGCCGCCCATCGCGACGTTCAGGATGATGAAGAAGCCGTGGTGCGTGGCGTTGTTCCACGTCGTCGCGTCGACCTGGTTCGCGTTCACCGTGAAGAAGTTGGTGCCGTCGAGGTACCAGCGCATCTGCTCCGGTGAGACGCTGCGGTCGTACTCCACTGCGTACGTGTGGTAGGCGGTCTGGCAACCGGAGCACGCGCGCTGGCCGCTGCCGATGCCCGTGGTCTCGTTGCACGGGCCGCCCGACGCGGTTCCACAGTGGAGGGTGCCGAACTCGGAGCTGAGCCCGTTGATGTCCTCCATGACGTCGATCTCGCCGATGCTGGGCCAGTTGGTCGCGCCGACCGGGCGGGCCGCCGCGCCGAGCGCCCAGAACGCCGGCCAGTACCCCGCGGCCGCGGCACCGCTCACATTCGGCTGCTGGAGCGAGGCCTGGATCCGCAACTTTCCGCCCGCGGGCGCGGCGAAGTCGGTGCGCTGAGTCTCGATCCGGCCGCTGGTCCACTGGCCGGCGGCGTTGCGTACCGGCTTGATAACGAGGTGGCCGCTGCCGTCCTGGTACACGTTGGTCGTGCTGTTTGTCATGGTCTCCACCTCGCCGGTGCCCCAGTTGCCCGCGCCGCCGGGGTAGCTGGTGCCGGTGTCGTAGAGCCAGTTCGAGGTGTTCACGCCGGTGTTGGCGCTTCCGGTGAAGTCGTCACTCCAGACGAGGTTCCAGCCGGACGGGACCGGTACGGCCGCGCCGGCGTTCAGGGTGGCGGCCATGGATGCGACGAGCGCTGCCGTGATGGCCGCGCCCGCCAGCAGGTACCGCCTGGTTCGGGGTGCGTGAGACATGGGGACCTTCTCTGCGGGGGCGAGGGAGCGATTGCAGGTAACGGCCGTTACTGTTGTCATACCTTTGAGAGAGCGCTCTCTCAGATGTGTAACCTGAGCCGCCGAGATTGTCAATAACCATCGATGTACAGGCGCCGGTCGGAGGTGCGGCCGGAGGTCTGTCGATTCCCTTAACGTTTGAGCCAATCTTGAGCTGGCGGCGTTACGTTCTCGCAGATGGCATTTACACCCACGGCCCTCACAGACAGCGCGAAGCCGCGCAGCACGCAACCGGACCCGCGACCCCGGGCCCGGTTTCCGCGCGCGTACGTCCTGCTGCTCGGCGCGGTCCTCATCGTGCTGGTGCTCATCGCGCTGGCGCCGTGGGAGTGGTCGTTCATCGACGACGGCAACATGCTCACGATCCTGCACGGCCAGCAGAAGGCGTACGGCACGCTGCCGGGCATACCCGGCGATGCGTACGACTGGTTTCGTCGCGACCTGACCTGGGGCCTGTTCCGGCCCGCCTTCTGGGTCTACGCGGGCACGTTCTACCTGTTGCCCGTCGGTCCCGCACACGCGCTGCGGTTCGCCATGCTCTTCGCGGCGGTCGGTGGGCCGATGGTCGCGATCGCCCGCGGCTTTGCCGGGCGCGCCCGTACCGCCATGGTCGCCTGGACCGGCGCCGCCATGCTCTCCAACGCCGGGCTCTACACGGGCATCTGGTACCCGTCGCTGCAGGAACTGTCCGGGCTCGCCTTCGTCGGGCTTGGCCTGTCCAGCAAGCGCACCTGGCCGCGGCTGGTGTGCTGGCTCATCGCCGCCTGGTTCAAGTCGCCGTTCGCGTGGCTGCTCCTCGCGTACGGGCTGCTGCTGTTCCGCCGTCGCGAGACCCGGCTACCCGGCGCGATCGCCGCCGCACTCGCCGCCGGCACTGTGCTCGCCGCCAGCGTCATGGCCCGGGGCGGGCAGTACACCTCGGCGGTGAGTTACTCCCTGAGCAACGTCGAACGCAACCTCGGCACCGCCTGCGGAACCCTCGGCGGCGCGCTGATCGTGGTCGTCGCCGGGCTGCTCGTGCTGCGTCCCCGACTGGAGCTCGACGCCGAGCCGACGGCCACGGCACTGCTCGTGGGTGGCGCCGGGTACGTGGTGAACCTGTTGGTATGGAAGACCGACGGGTACTACTCGAGCCCGTACGTGTACCTCATCACGGCCGGGCTCATGCTGTCCGTACGGGAGTTCGGTGTGCTGGATCGCCGGCGCCTGCTCGCCGGCCTGCTGACGCCGGTACTCGTCACGGGGTACTTCCTCGCCGCCGCCGTACACACCGGCCGCAGCAACATCGGTACGGTCATCGGCTTGCGGGATTGCGTACTCAACCTGCCCGAAGGCTCGGTCATCGGGTACAACCGGCAGGAGGCGTGGATCCGGCTGGACTACATCGTACGCGAGCACCGTCCACAGTGGACCGGTCAGGTGGTGATGGTGGAGCCGAACGAGACGACGGGCTTTGGCCGGTCGGGACCGGGTACGCACCTGAACTACGTCATCGACCAGCCCGGGTACTACGCGATCGCCCCCGCACTCGTTGAGGGGCCGGTCGTCTGCCGTACCCCGAGCGCCAACGTCTACAAGGTGGTCCCGTAGTGCGACGCACCGATCGGGCGAGCCCGGAGTCAGCGCGGTGGCGTACAGGAGGCGCGTACGACCAGTTCGGTGGGCAGCCGTACGTGCGGGTCCCGGTCGACGCCGGCGATCAGGTCGACGAGCAGGACGAGCGCCTCGGCGCCCATCTGCTGCAGCGGCTGCTTGATGGTGGTGAGGGGTGGCGAGGCCAGCGCGGATTCGGGCACGTTGTCGAACCCGATGACCGAAAGGTCGTCGGGGACGGTAAGGCCGAGGCCGCGCGCGGCGGTCACGGTGGCGATCGCCGAGAGGTCGTTCGCGGCGAACACCGCACTGGGACGTTCCGGGCAACTGAGGAGTTCGCGCGCCGGTCCCTCGGCGGTCTCGGTCCGGTAACCGCCGATGCGTACCAGCGCCTCGTCGACCCTGACTCGCGCGTCCGCCATCGCCTTGCGGAAGCCGGCCTCGCGCAGCCGCGCCGACTCGAGGTCGGGGCGACCGCCGATGAACCCGATGCGCCGGTGACCGAGTCCGAGCAGGTGGTTGGTGGCGAGCACCGCTCCGGCGAAGTTGTCGGAGTCGACGGTCGGCATCCCGGTCGGCCCGGTGTGCGGGTCGATCGCGACCACGTGGACGCCTTGATTGGTCTCTACCACAGTGGGGGTGACGAGGATCGCACCATCGATGAGCGTTCCGGACAGGCGGGCCAGCGAGCGCCGCTCCCAGCCGACCATGGAACCGCGCGCGCCAGCGGCATACGCCAAGAGTTCGTAGTCGGTCTGTGCCACTTTGGCCGAAACGCCCTTGAGCAGCTCCGTGGAGAACGGCTCGAACTCCGCGACCAGGATGCCCAGGACGTTGGTGCGATGGCTGCGAAGACTTTGCGCCCCGAGGCTCGCCTCGTACCCTAGCTGTTCGATGACGTGCTGCACCCGGTCGACGGTTGCCTGCGCAACGCCCCAACGACCATTGACGACCTTCGACACAGTCGCCACCGAGACGCCTGCCGTACGGGCGACGTCGGACATCTTCACGCGTTGCGGGATCTCCACGCAACGGATGATAGAGGGCAGATGCCGGTGTTTCGCAACCGTTATCGACACCGATTGACAGCAGGTTTCGGGCCTGTAAAACTCGGCCGAGCCGAGCCGAGCGAGTCACCGACAACCTTGGGAGACCTTTATGAATATGAAGCGCCGAACCGGCGCTGCTTTGGCGCTGGTTGCGACGGCCGCTCTTGTGGCGACCGCATGTTCCAGCAACAGTGGCAACGGTAATAGCGGCAGCAGTGGCAGCGGCCTGTACTCCAAGGCCGTAACTCTCAACTGGTGGGAGAACGCCAACCAGCCTGGCCCACTGAAGACCTACTGGGAGAAGGTCGCGGCCGACTTCCACACCCTGCACCCGACTGTCACGGTCAAGGTCACCGCGATCGAGACCAACGAACTTCAGCGCAACAGGCTCCCCGCAGCGCTCCTGAGCGGGAACCCGCCGGACGTCTTCCAGGCATGGGGCGGTGGCGAGATGGTCGAGCAGGTGAAGTCCGACTACCTCAAGGACATCACCTCCGCGACCACGGACCAGGTGGCCAACATCGGCGCCCCGTCCAAGATCTGGTCCGTCGACGGCAAGCAGTACGGTCTGCCGTACCAGTTCGCCGTCGAGGGCTTCTGGTACAACAAGGACATCTTCACCCAGGCGGGCATCACCAGCACGCCCAAGACGATGGACGACCTGAACGCGGCGATCGCGAAGGTCAAGGCGATCGGCAAGATCCCGGTCGCGGTGGGTGCCGGCGACAAGTGGCCGGCGGCGCACTGGTGGTACAACTTCGCGCTGCGTGAGTGCTCGCCCACCGCGCTGGCCAACGCGGGCGCCAAGCACACCTTCGACGACGCGTGCTTCGTCAAGGCGGGCCAGGACCTGCAGACGTTCAACGCCACCAACCCGTACCAGCCGAACTTCCTGGCGACCAAGGGTCAGGTTGGCGCGGACAGCTCGGCCGGCCTGGTCGCCAACGGCAAGGCCG
>JBPYFB010000131.1:0-4615 GCA_051986465.1 Rugosimonospora sp. | reverse complement strand
AACTCCTACGACGAGGCGATCGCGCTGCCCACCGAGAAGGCGGCCCGGCTGGCCCTGCGTACCCAGCAGGTGCTCGCGTACGAGACCGATCTGACCGAGACCGTCGACCCGTTCGCCGGCTCGTACGCGGTCGAGGCGCTGACCGAGCGGGTCGAGAACGAGGCGCTCGCGCTGATCGACAAGGTGTTCGAGTACGGCTCCGCGGTCGACGCGATCGAGGCCGGCTTCCAGAAGCGGGAGATCGAATCGGCCGCGTACCGGGTCGCGCAGGAGATCGATACGGGTGAGCGGGTGGTGGTCGGCGTCAACCGGTTCGCCCTCGCCGAGGAGGAGCCCTACCAGCCGCTGCGGGTGGATCCGGCGATCGGCGCGGAGCAGGCGGCCCGGCTGGCCCGGCTGCGGGCCGAGCGGGACGGTGCCGAGGTGGCGCGGGCGATGGAGCGTTTGCGGCTCGACGCCCGGGGTAGTGACAACGTGCTGTACTCGATGAAGGAGGCGCTGCGCGCCCGGGCCACCGTTGGCGAGGTGTGCCACGCCCTCCGGGATGTATGGGGCGCGTACCGGCCCGTCGAGCGCTTCTGAGACAACTGCGGGTACGAGCGTGACCTTTCGTGACGGTCACCCGTTGTAGGAGTGTGAGGAGCGATGTCGGCGATGGATGCGGCACCACCAGCCGCATCACGCCCGCCCGACCCCTCTCACCAGCACTTCCATGACGGAGCGCAGTCCTCCGTGCACGAGAATGAGATTGCGCAGCGTTACCGTTTCGGGTCTAGGCTGGCGAAGCCGTCAGATCTTTCCCAACGAGACCAAGTAGAGACCGTGACCAGTGCGCTGACATTGCCGTCGGGCAGCCACCCGACGGTCTGGCCCGAGGCGCTGCCCGGTGCCGACCCGCTACCCGGCCAACTCGACCGCTGGCTCGCTTCACGCGGCGCCGAGCTCGTCGCGGTACGTCGTCACCTGCACGCCCACCCGGAGGTGTCCGGACAGGAGTTCGAGACGGCCGCCCTGGTCTCGCGGGAGCTCGTGGCTGCCGGCCTGTCGCCGCGCCTGCTACCCAAGGGCAACGGCGTCATCTGCGACATCCCCGGCGAGGACAACAGCCGTACGGTCGCGCTGCGGGCCGACATGGACGCCCTGCCGCTGCCGGACACCAAGGACGTCCCGTACCGGTCGACAGTGGACGGTGTGTGCCACGCGTGCGGGCACGACGTACACACCACCATCCTGCTCGGTACCGGGCTGGCCCTCGCCCAGCTCGCCGCGCGCGGTGAGCTGCCGGGCCGGGTACGGCTGCTGTTCCAGCCGGCCGAGGAGGCCAACCCGTTCGGCGCGCCCGAGGTCATCGCGGCGGGCGCCCTGCGCGACGTCTCGGCGATCTTCGCGCTGCACTGCGCGCCGCACATCCCGGCCGGGCTGGTCGGCGTGCGGTCGGGCGCGATAACCGCCGCCACCGACCTGGTCGAGGTGCGCCTGCGCGGCCTCGGCGGGCACACCGCCCGACCGCACCTCACCGCCGACCTGGTACACGCCCTGGGGCGCGTGATCGTCGACGTGCCCTCGCTGCTGGACCGGCGGGTCGACCCGCGGGCCGGCGTCTCGATGGTCTTCGGGGCGGTACGCGGCGGCGAGGCGGCCAACGCGATACCCAACGAGGGGACACTGCGCGGCACGGTGCGGGTACTGAGCCGGGACACCTGGCGCGAGCTGCCGGCGCTGGTCACCCAGCTGATCAAGGACGTGGTGGCGAGCACCGGCGCCGAGGTCGAGGTGGAGTACCGGCGCGGCGTCCCGCCCGTCATCAACGACCGGCTGGCGACCGCCGTCGTCGCGGGGGCGGCCGGTGCCGCGCTCGGCCCCGACCGGGTGATCGAGGCCGAGATCAGCATGGGCGGCGAGGACTACGCGTTCTACCTGGAGCATGTGCCGGGCGCGATGATCCGGCTGGGCACCGCCGTGCCGGGTTCCGAGTCCCAGCTCGACATCCACCGCTCCGACTTCGACATCGACGAGCGGGCCATCGGGTACGGCGTGCGGATCCTCGTGCACACCGCGCTGGCGGCGCTGTCGTCAGCTGCCTTCTGACGCCGGCGCCTCCTTCGGCGGGACTGCACTCGCCCGGCGCCGGCGCAGCACGGATACCACCAGCCACACGGGTACGCCGATCGCGACCGCGAACGGCAGCACCGCGCCGAGCACCGTGAGTACGGCCTTGAGCGAGGCGCCGAAGGCGTGCCAGCCCGACTTGAGGCCGGCCAGGAAGCCCGACGCCGGCTTCTTGGGCTTGACCGGGGCCGCGCCCTCGGCCAGCAGCGTCACGGTGATCGTGGACAGGGTCGAGAGGTTGGTCAGGTCGCGCTGCTGCGCCTCCAGCGACTCCAGGTCGGCCTCGCGCCGGGACAGCTCGCTCTCCAGCGTGGTGACGTCCGTAATGGACTTCGCCTGCGTCATCAGCGCCCGGATCCGGTCGACGCTGGCCTGCTGCGTCTTCAGCCGGGCGGTGATGTCGACCAGCTTGGCGGTCACGTCCTCCGCCGAGATCTGCCGGTTCTCCTCCTTGCCCAGCCGGCCGATCTGGTTGACCGTGCCGTAGAACTTGTCGACCGGTACCCGCACGGTCAGGGTCGCGCTGCTGTCGTTCCCGTTCGACGAGCGCTGGTCCGCGCTGACGTACCCGCCGCTGCCGGTGGCGAAGCCGGTCAGCTGGGCCGCTGCGGCGTCCACGTCGGGCACCAGTACCGACATCGTCCCGTTGTAGACGATGGCCCGGTCGCCGGAGACCTGAATGGGCAGGCCGACCGGCGCCTGTGCGGTGCTGCCGGTGGCGTTCTTGTTCGCCTCCGAGCCGTTCGCCAGGTCCTGCCCCGCGACGCCGGCGGCGTCGGCGTGGGCGGGCGCCTTCGCCGCTGTGTTGCTGCGGCCGCTGCTGGAACTGGAGCAACCGGCCAGGGCGGCGGCGAGTGCCGTGCCGATGGCGATGTAGGTGAGGGTCCGGCGGCCCATGCCGCCCGGTATCCTGCCCATGCTTCCCTCCCGGATGAGTAGTGTCGGTGGGACGCGGGTAGGTATCCGCCGGTTCCGGGACGCTTGGGGGCGTTATGAAACTGACGAAGTTCAGCCACGCGTGCGTGCGCCTGGAGCGCGACGGCGCGGTGCTCGTCATCGACCCGGGTAACTTTTCTGAGCGCGCCGCCCTCGACGGGGTGGACGCCATCCTCATCACCCACGAGCACCCCGACCACCTCGACGCAGACGCGATCGGCGACGCGATCGCGAAGCGTCCGGAGGTGCGGATCTATACGAACTCCTCGGTCGCCGGCCAACTCGCCGACCTGGGCGGTGTGGTGACGACCGTGGGGTCGGGCGAGGCGTTCACGGCCGCGGACTTCGCAGTGCGTACGTACGGCGCCTGGCACGCGGTGATCCACCCCGACCTGCCGCCCGTACCCAACCTCGGGTTCCTGGTCGAGGAGTCGATCTACCACCCGGGCGACTCGTTCGACGTCCCCGACGGCGTAGAGATCGATACGCTCTTCGTACCGGTGACCGCGCCATGGCTGAAGGCGGCCGAGGCGATCGACTTCATCCGCGCTGTGGCGCCCCGGCGGGCGTACGCCCTGCACGACGCACTCGGCAACGACGCCGCTCTCGGCCTGATGAACCGCCTCCTGGGTGGCCTGGGCGGCGCCGAGTACAGCCGGCTGACGCCGGGCGAAACGATCGACGCTTAACCGACATACGCAAACCCCGAGCGGGGAAGGAGGTCTCAATCGATACCCGGGTCGGCGGCCCTGCCGTAGCGGCAGAGCTGGACATGGTGCGGGCAACCGACGAGGCCTCATGGCGCACCCCGCGCCGGCTTTTGCGGCGGGTGCTGTGGTGCGCCGTCGGCGCGGCCGGCTGCGTCGGCCTGTTCTTCGGGTACCTGCGCATGTCGCGCTCGCAGCCAACCAACTCCGACGGGTCGGGCAACGCGCTGCAGGCGTGGGACATGCTGCACGGCAACCTGCTGCTGCACGGGTGGACCGTCTCGGACGTACCGTTCTACACCACCGAGCTGCCCCAGTACGCCCTCGTCGAGCTGCTGTACGGGCTGCGCGCCGACGTGGTGCACGTCGCCGCGGCGATGACGTACACGCTGCTGGTACTGGCGGCGGCGGTACTCGCCAAGGGGCGCGCGAAGGGCGTCGCCGGACTGGTACGGGCCGGTATCGCGGTGGCGATCCTGCTCGTACCCGAGCCGGGCACCGCGTACCTGACCGTGCTCAACTCGCCCGACCACACCGGCTCCGGGGTACCCGTCCTACTCACCTGGATCGTGCTGGAACGCGGGCTGACCAGGCCGGACGGCTCGTACCGGCCGGCGCCGCGCTGGCTGCCGTACACGATCGGCGCGCTGCTGGCCTGGGGCGCCATCGGCGACACCCTCATCACCGTCACCGCCGCGCTGCCGCTGGTAGTGATCAGCGGGCTGCGCCTGGCGCGGCGGTCGCCGGAGCGTGGCGCGGACTGGCGGCTGCTCGGCGCGGGCGTGGCCGGCATCGTGCTGGCGCAGGTGGGCCTGCGCGCGATACGGCTGGCCGGCGGCTTCTCGACCCACGCGGTATCGATG
>JBPYFB010000130.1:0-6604 GCA_051986465.1 Rugosimonospora sp. | reverse complement strand
AACCAGCAGAACAGCTTTGACACAGGCATCGCCACCGCATACACCTACACGCCGACAGGTCAGCGGGAAAAGCAGACCAAGGGTAACGGCAACACGGTCACCAACATCTACAACCTCGACGGAACCCTGTCGACCATGGACGAGTCGACGAAGGACGGCAAGACCGTCGACTCACACTTGCTGGATTACGACGAGAACAACAACATCAAGGTGGACGACTCGTCGCTGCAGAGTGCTGACGACGGCTCGATCCTCAGCCGGATCGTGACGCGGGAGTACAGCCCGAACAACCAGGTCACGTCGGTGAAGTATGACGGCAACGACGACCAGGCTTACACCTACAACATGGCGGGCAACATCACCGAGCAGACGATGCACGCCATGGTGGATGGCAAGTCCACACCGGTCACCGTCGACTATTCATACGACCGCGGCCGGATGGCCAACTCGTTCCCCGCCGGAAGCCCGGTGATCGGCACCTACCAGTACGACGCCATGGGCCGGCTGCACGCGGTCGCCAACGGCACTTTCTGGGGTGTCAGCACCGGCATTGCCCAGCAGTACGACTACGACGGCTACGACAACATCATCTCCCAGTCCGCCACCGGCGCCGACGGCAAGCAGCAGACCACCCAGTACACCTATGACTCGCTCAACCGGCCGGTGACCTCGACGATCAACCCGGGCGACGTCGCACAACAGAAGAAGACCTTTGATTATCTCGGCAAGTCCCGCGTCGTTGCCGACGAGAACCTCACCACCGCGGGTGGCACCGGTACGAAGACATACGACTACGCGCCAACCGGCGAACGGCTGGCCCTGATCGACACCTTCACCGCATCGCCGCCGCCGACAACCGAGACCAGCTACTACACATACAACCCGCACCAGGACGTCGAGGCGCTCACCGACCCGACCGGCGTCGCCATGGAGACCTACGGCTACACCGCCTATGGCGCCGACGACCCGACCCGCGACACCGGTACCGACAAGAACAACACCAACCCGGTGCTGTTCCCCTACAACAGCTACCGGTTCAACTCGGGAAGCGTTGATGCCAGCACCGGCAACCTCGACATGGGTTTCCGCACCTACAACCCGAACATCAACCAATTCCTCAGCCGTGACATGTATAACGGCTCGGGCGCCGACGCCGGGCTCGGCAGCCGGTACGGCTTCGCTGGCGGCAACCCGGTCAGCAACGTCGAACTCAACGGTCACAACTGGCAGACGATCCTCGGAGTTGGGATTCTGGTCGCCGCGGTGGTCGGCGCCATCGTCTGCGTCGCCCTAACCAGCGGAGTGTGCCTCGGGGCGATCGCGACGGCCGCGGCCGAAGGTGCCGCCTTCGGTGTCGAGGGCTCGATCGGGGCGGCGGCCATCACCGCGATCGTCGAGGGTGGCAGCGCGCTCGCCGCCGGAGTTGGTGGCGCCGCCGCGGCCGGGGCCGCAGCCGGTGGCATCACTGCTGGCGCCCTGGCGCTGGAGGAAGCCGCCGGTGCCGACCTCGGCGCGGACGTCGGCGGGGCCGACGCCGCTGCGGCCGACGCGGCGGCAGCCGACACCGCCGGCGCCGACGCGGCTGGGGCCGACGCCGGCGCCAGCGAAGCGTCCGGGAGCCGGCCCAACATCACCTGCGGCGGTGAGAGCTTCAGCCCGGACACCCCGGTGCAGCTCGCGGATGGTAAGAGCAAACCGATCAGCAAGCTGCGATCGGGCGACACGGTCAAGTCGACCGACACCGCCTCCGGCAAGACCAAGAACAGCAAGGTATCCGAAGTCCAGGTCAAGCACGACGACGACCTGTACGACCTGACCGTCCACACCGCCGCCGGCGACCAGACCATCCACACCACCGCGCATCACCTGTTCTACGACCGCACCACCCGCTCCTGGGTCCAGGCAGCCAAGCTGCACCACGGCGACCAGCTCACCACCAACGACGGCACCGTCGTCACCGTCGAGTCCGGTGCGACCCCAGCCGCCAGCAGCGGCGACATGTGGGACCTCACCATCCCCGGCGATCACGACTTCTACATCCTCGCCGGGACCACTCCGGTTCTCGTCCACAATGTCAACGGGCCATGCCCACGCCTGGATGATCCCGCGAACCTGATGTCCCAGATTGCCCAGAAAGCACGCATGGAGAATGGCGTCGAGGCTGAACAAAATGTAGCGGTATATCGCCTGGGCGAGGGTGAGAACGTTCGGTACATCGCCGCCGCCAACATAGGCAAAGATCACTCAGAAACGGTGCTCAACAAGTGGCTCGACCTGCACGGCATTTCGCCAGAGGAAGTCACGGCGATCTTCTCGGAGCGGCAGCCCTGTTCGTCGATCCCGAACCTGTGTGCGGTGAAACTGATGCGATACACAAATGCGCAGAATGATATCTCATGGGTCCTGAACCCAGACGGACCCGGCTGGACCGGCTTCAACGCCGCGCGGGTTCGCGATGCCATCGGCGATTACTCACCAAATCCGATGGTGCCCAGCGCCCAATGGGTTCCATAGGGAATGTAGGTTCATCTCAGTTGATTGTGCTTAGGTCCCGTGCTCGCGCGTGAGTCACGTATGTGACTCGCGCGCGAGTCATGTAATATGACCTCTGACCTGTCTGAGTGAAAGTAGGTAGCACGGTTGGAGTACCAGACGGCGAGGGCCGAGGTAGAACGGATCTTTGCTGCCGACCTGCGCGAATTGACCGAGTCTGGAGGCATCTCCGTAAGGCCTCCAGCGCTGCTCGGCGATTGGCGAATCGCCGACAGCGGAAAGGAGATGCTTGCGGAGCACGGTTTGCCAAGTGTGGCAACCTCCGACATATACCTCCGTGTCCGTGGGCGTTTCCAAAGCGGACTAGATCCGGAGTATCGAGCGGCGGAGGGCTGGAGTGGCTACTTCATTGCCGAGTGCGGTGAAGTTAGGATTGTCTGCGCAGAGGTCACGGACTCCGTCGTGGCCGTTCCCAACCTCCGCACGTTACCGCCGAGTTTGGCGTTCCTGCACCCGCAAGGGATCTCGGATGAAGTCATCAACCAGGACGTACCTTCCTTCGTGGATCTCGCATGGCGGTGGTATTGGCTGTCTCCACTGTTGGTGAAAATGGAGCGGGCTGCCGGGCAGGCTGACTTGGCGGAACTGCGAAGATCTGGCAAGGCCATTCCGGACGTAGATTTCTATGAACCGTATCGAGCACTGTGTCGCGATGTGCGCGACAAGTTCGCGGCCGTGGATCAGATGGCAGTTGGTGATAACCAGTCAATGTGGTCGAACATGATCGGCGGATTCGAATAGTCGATGAGGTGATGACCCACGGGTCGGCGACTGGTGGTATGACGCCGCACTGGCGTACAAGTTCAGGCGCAACTGGGCTCAGGCGTACAACGCGACTTGAGCCGGGTGTCGAAGCCGTGCGCTTTGAGTGCCTCCAGCATCCCGGACAACGTGCCCACCGCGGTACCGCGTTCATGGACGGAGTCTGATACCCCCGTCGCCTCCACTCCGGGAACGTCGCGGTCTACACCCGTGCGACAGATTTATAGACCTCGCTTCTGCCCAGTGAGCGGGTCGCCTGGGATGGCAGTCGGTGGTGCGATGGGGCGGCTGCCACAGGGCAGGTCGCGCCGGCGACGCTAACGCGGCGTCCGATCGCCGCCAGACAGCTGGCATCTTGTCGACCATGCTTTCTTGCGGGTGAGCTGGGCCGCTTGGACATCCTGGTCAACAACGCTGGCGCGTTCCTGCTCGGACCGCTGGAGCAATTGAGCCTGGAAGAGTTCGAGCAGACCGTCGCGGTCAACATCCGGGCACCGTTCGTCGCTTCGCAGGCCGCCGTACGCCACATGTCAGCCGGTGGACGGATCATCAACGTCGGTAGCAACATGGCCGAGCGGGCAGTCTTTCCGGGCTTCTCTCTGTACGCGATGAGCAAGACCGCCCTGATCGGCCTGACCAAGGCGCTCGGACGCGAACTGGGCGGCAGGGCGATCACCGTGAACCTGGTAAATCCAGGAGCCACGGATACCGAACTGAACCCAGCCGACGGCCCCAATGCCGCCACGATCAACGGGTTTACCGCCCTCGGTCACTACGCCGAGCCAGCCGACGTCGCCGCCGCAGTGGCGTTTCTCGCCAGCCCGGACGGGCGTTACATCACCGGGGCGACGGTCAACGTCGACGGCGGCTTCACTATCTGATCCTCGGCTCACCTGCCGTCCCCTGTCCCCACCCGCGCCCACGGCTAAGGACGCCGCGCGGTGGCGGGGAGACCGGCGTGGTGCCCGTGCCAGTGTCGACTGTGGACCCGGTGTCCGCGGTGGTGGCGTTGGCCGTGGTGCCGACGACCGTCCCGACGGGTTCTTGTGTGGCCGGACACGCCAACAGCTGCGGGGCCGGCGCTATGCGGCCCCGCAGCGTGGGTCATCTGGGCGCGGGCATGTGCTCGTGGTACCCGCCGGCCGTTGTGCCGTCAGAGCTTGCTGAGCGTCCAGAGATGGTCGGCCGTACCGTTGTCGCCCCACTGAAGCACCTGGGCGCCTGAACTCGTGCTCATGTTGGTGACACCGAGCAGCAGACCGCTGTTGACACTGCGAATCTTGTAGTGGCCGGCGCCGTCCGGGATCAGTGTCCAGAGATGGTCAAGCGTCCCGGTATCGCCCCAGACGAGCGCTGGCGCTCCCTGGCTCGTCGAGGCGTTCTGAATGCCGAGGACCAGATTGCTCAGCTGGTCGACAATTTTGTACTGCCCACTGCCTGTATCGACAAGAGTCCATATCTGCGAGGTGCTGCTGCTCGCCGTCGCCTGTACCACCGCGGTACCCCAGGAGGTGCCGGCGTTGAGCGTGTCGAGTCGTAGACCGCTGTTGCCATTGGTGATCCGGTAGCTGCCCGCGAGGCTGGACGGTGTGCCCCCTGAGCCCGGCGTGATGGTGATGCGGTACGCGTTGTTCGTGGCCATGGTGATCGGGACGGAGATCGAGCCGTTTGACGGGGTGTACGTCATGGTTGAGATCGTGCTCGGGCCGGAGGACGCGACCGTGCGCCCCAGTGACGCGGTCTGTTCCACCTTCACGCTTACCGCGCTGCCGAGGTTCAGCGAGTTCAGCCCATTGACGGTCACCGCGCAGGATCCGGAGCAGTTGCCGACGACGATGCTGACCTGGTTGTTGCCGGACGGTACCGACGCGAAACCGTCGATGCCAGTCTGGGCGGGTGGGGTCGTCACGACCATGTTGCCGGTCATGGCGGCGTACCACGTGTAGAGCCAGTACGCGGCGTTGGGGCTGCCGCCCTTCGAGGTCAGGAGGTCGCCGAGCGCGCCGGACTGGTTCCAGAAGGCCAGTTCCGCGTCGTGGATGCCGAGCCGTTCGAACTTCGAGATGTACCCGACGAGCGGACCGGGGAGACCGACCTCGCTAGGCGCGGCGTACTCCTCGATCGCGATAGGCCGCGGGCTGATTCCGAGTTGCTGCTCGATCGACGTCACGGTGGCCACGTCCCCCGCGATCTTCGAGGAGGTCGACAGCTCGTGCCAGGAGAGGATGTCGGGCACCGTATTCGTCGCGACGGCGTTCTGCAGGAAGTTTCGCATGTCGCTGATGTTGTCTGAGAAGCTGGGGCCCTGGATCGGCTTCGTCGCGTCGAGCGAACGGATCTGGCGGAAGGTCGTGGTCCAGAAGGCCTCGTAGGTGCCGTTGGCCGTCAGCCACGTGTTGTCCGACTCGTTCCACGGCTCGTAGGCGGAGATGCTGCTGTAGTAAGGGGAGGCCTTCATCGCCGCGATCTGCGAGTTGATGAAGGGTGTCCACGTGCTCCAGCTGAACTGGTACGGCCAGCCGGCGTAGTAGTCCGACAGGCGGTTGACGAGCTTCGCGCCGGCGCGGGCCGCGGTCGGCGCCACGACGAGGATGTCGCCGTCAGGCTGCTGATGACCGCCCGAGGGCATCTGGACGAAGGTGTTCGGCTTGATGGCCTGTACGCGGGCGTCCGACGGCTGGGTGGCGTTGGCGAGTCCGTACAGGCTGCCGGTCGCGACGTGTGTCACCGGACGCAGTACCTGGTTGGCATTGACGACAAGCGTTGTCGAGGCGCTCGCCGCTAACACTGGAGTCACCGCGAAGCCGACGGAGACCAGGCTGACCGCGGCAACCGCGACCGCGGCCACCACCGCGGCACGGCGGGCTCTGCGGCGGCCTCCTGTTCGAACGGCCTGTGTCAT
Source organism: Rugosimonospora sp. (assembly GCA_051986465.1). Taxonomy (GTDB): domain Bacteria; phylum Actinomycetota; class Actinomycetes; order Mycobacteriales; family Micromonosporaceae; genus DATEJJ01. The sequence goes on along the minus strand of JBPYFB010000130.1, from coordinate 387 downwards.
GCTGCTCGTCCTCCTTTCACTGCGCGCTCTCGGTGCTGACTGGGACGGAGGTAGCCCACTTCGTGGCTACCGGTGGATGAAGGCGTCCGGGATCCTGTGACGGCGGGTGTTCGCTGCCTGTGGCAATGGCGTGCGTGCCCCTGGCACCGGCGACCGAACCGGCTCCCGTCCGGTCCCGAAAGGCTTTCGGCAACAGGATGGGCGTATCGGTTGGAGTCGGCGTGGCCGGCCTGAACGCCGCCGAAATCCTTTTCGGGACTGTAGCGATGCGGTTTCGATCGTGTCAAGCGATTGATGCCGATGCCTGGCCCATCGATGCGGAACTCGCCCTGGCCCACCACGCCGCATGCCGCGACGCCGTCCTACCCGCCACGCCAGCGTCGGCAA
>JBPYFB010000129.1:0-8490 GCA_051986465.1 Rugosimonospora sp. | reverse complement strand
TCGGGGTGCGCTGCGAGCCGTCGCTGCCCTACGATCCCGCGTTCGCACCGCCCGAGCGGCCAGACCCGAAGCGGCCGCTGCCCATCTCGCGCGTCAACTTCATCGACCTGTGCGAGCGGTTGACCGCCGAGGACGAGAAGGCGTTCGAGGAGATGTGGCGGCGCCTGGGGTTGTCGGTCGACTGGACGCTGACGTACGCGACGATCGACGCCAACGCCCGTACCGCCTCGCAGCGCGCCTTCCTCGACAACCTCGCCCGGGGTGAGGCGTACCTCGCCGAGGCGCCCACCTTGTGGGACATCACGTTCCGCACCGCGGTCGCCCAGGCCGAACTGGAGGACCGGGACTGGCCCGGCTCCTTTGTCCGCCTCGCGTTCCACCGCGCCGACGGCGACCCGGTGCACATCGACACCACCCGGCCCGAACTGCTCCCCGCGTGCGTGGCGCTCGTCGCGCACCCCGACGACGAGCGGTACCGGCCGCTGTTCGGGCAGACCGTACGCACGCCGGTCTTCGGTGTGCAGGTGCCGGTACTCGCGCACCACCTCGCCGAGCCGGACAAGGGTACGGGCATCGCGATGGTCTGCACCTTCGGCGATCTGACCGACGTGCTGTGGTGGCGCGAGCTCGACCTCGCCACCCGTTCGGTCATCGGCTGGGACGGGCGCATGCTGGTGGAGCCACCGTCCGGTGTGGACACTCCGGCGGCCCGCGCCGCGTACGCGGAGCTCGCCGGCAAGACCGTACACAGCGCGAAGGAGCGGATCGTCGAGCTGCTGCGCGAAGCCGGCGACCTCGTCGGCGAGCCGCGCCCGGTGACCCGCCCGGTCAAGTTCTACGAAAGAGGCGAGCGGCCGCTGGAGATCGTGACCACGCGGCAGTGGTACATCCGCAACGGCGGACGCGATCCGAAGCTACGCGAGGAGTTGCTCGAGCGGGGCAGGCAGTTGCGCTGGCACCCGCCGCACATGCGCGTGCGGTACGAGAACTGGGTGGCGGGGCTGGCCGGTGACTGGCTGATCAGCCGGCAGCGCTTCTTCGGCGTGCCGATTCCGCTGTGGTACCCGCTCGACGAGTCCGGCGAGCCCCGGTACGACGCGCCGATCGTGCCGGAGAACGCGGCGCTTCCGGTCGACCCCAGCTCGATGGCGCCGCCCGGATACACCGACGACCAGCGCGGCAAGCCGAACGGCTTCATCGGCGACCCCGACGTGATGGACACCTGGGCCACCTCCTCGATGAGCCCGCAGATCGCCGCCGGTTGGCTGCGCGAGCCGGAGCTGTACGCGCGGGTGTTCCCGATGGACCTGCGCCCGCAGGCCCACGAAATCATCCGTACCTGGCTGTTCACCACGGTGCTGCGCTCGCACCTCGCGTTCGGCGTGCTGCCGTGGCGCCATGCCGCCATCTCCGGCTGGATCGTCGACCCCGACCGCAAGAAGATGTCGAAGTCGAAGGGGAACGTCGTGACTCCCCTGGGCCTGCTGGACGAGTACGGCACCGACGCGGTGCGGTACTGGGCGGCCAAGGGGCGGCCGGGCGCCGATACCGCGTTCGACACCGGCCAGATCAAGGTGGGGCGCCGGCTGGCCGTGAAGCTCCTCAACGCCAGCAAGTTCGTGCTCGGCCTGGGCGAGGGTGGCGACGTTAGCGAGGGCGCGCCGGTGACCGAGCCGGTCGACCGCGCGATGCTCGCCGAGCTCGGCAGGGTGATCGCGGACGCGACCGAGGCGTTCGAGGACTACGACTACACCCGCGCGCTGGAGCGCACCGAGCGGTTCTTCTGGGAACTCTGCGACGACTACCTGGAACTGGTGAAGCCGCGGGCGTACGGGGACGGGCCCGAGGCGGCCTCCGCGCGGGCCGCGCTGCGCCGGGCGCTGTCGGTACTGCTGCGGCTGTTCGCGCCGGTCCTGCCGTACGTCACCGAGGAGGTCTGGTCGTGGTGGCGGGAGGGCTCGGTACACCGGGCGGCCTGGCCGGTACGGGACGAGGTCGGCGCGCCCGACGCCGATTCACGGCTGCTGGCCACGGTGGCCGAGGTGCTGCGCGCGGTACGCAAGGCGAAATCCGAGGCGCGGCAGTCGATGCGCGCCCCGGTCGCCCGAGTGGCCGTGGAAGGGCAGGGCGTCGCGCACGCCCGGCTCGCCGCCGCCGACCTCCGCGCGGCCGGTGTCATCGACGACCTGACCTTCGCGGAGGGCGACGGCGACCTCGCTGTCGAGGTGGTGCTTACCTCAGCGGCTTGAAGTAGTGGCCGATCGCGTACGAGAGCACCTGCTTGCCGATCTTCGCGCCCTGCAGGTCCGCCGTACGGGTGTGGATGCCGCCCCAGACGCGCGCGCTGATGACCTCGTTGAGCGCCTGGGAGAAGCTGGTGAAGTACCGCGTCGTACCGGAGTCCGCGCTGTACGCGCTGAATGCCATCCGGTCCGTGTGGAAGAAGTACGAGAGCATGCCCATTGACGCGGCGGTGAAGCAGGTGTGCCCGGAGGTGTAGTCCGGATGCGGCGGCGTGACCAGCAGCGGCATCCAGGTGGGATCGGCCACTGTGGACGGATTGCCGTCGGTGTCGGCGAGCTGGATCGCGGTGACCGGCCGCCAGCGTACCCACGCCTCCTTCTCGTTGAAGCAGGCGATCGTGGCGTCTTCCTCGGTGAGGTCCACCATCGCGAACATGCGCGCCGCCTGCAGCACGTTCAGGTGCTGGTTGGTGGCGATCTGGCGCTTGATTGCCCACTCAGCCAGGTGCCGGTCGTGCCACCAGATCGCGGCCTGCGTCTGGTCCTCGGTGCGTACCGTGCTGTTCGCCGCGCCGATCGCCTTGATTTCGTTGAAGTCCTTCGCGTACTGGGCGCTGGTCAGCGCGGGCGGTCCGGCGGTGCGGAACATGGCGGCGTTGGGGATGAGGAACGGCTTGGTGTGGCCCACCCAGTCGCCCCCGTTGGCGAAGGTGGGTGGGGTGGGGCGCCATTGGCCGGGCTGGGTGCCGACCGGGAACGCCTCGTTGCCGAAGGACCCGTCGTTCTGCCGCGCCGCGATCATGGCGGCCGCGGCCTGCCCGCCGACCGAGATGCCGCCCTGCTTCGCGGCACCCTCCGGTATCCCGGCGAGGTAACCGTCGTACTGCGCCTGCAGCGCGGCCTGCTGCCCGGGGAAGAGGGCGACGAGGACCTGGTAGGCCGAGGTTGCCACGGCCGCGTCCAGGGACTCCTTGCCGCTCGCGGGCGGCGCGACCAGATAAGGCTGATAGGGGGTACCGGCGATGGCGTTTACCGCGTCATAGATGGCGCCGTGCACCATCGCGAAACTGCGCGCCTGTACCTGCGGCTGCTGTTGTGCGACGTCCCAGATCGCGGTCTGCGCATTGACGTCCCAGACAATGACGGAATTGTTCGCGGTATCGGCGGAGGCGGGCGCGAATCGCGCTCCGAGCGCGAGGGTTGACGCGAGCGCTACCACCCCCGCGACCGCTGTCCCCAGGGTGTAGCGACGCGTTCGACCCCTACCTGTCATGGCTTCTCCCTCGCGGTCAACCTCGGGCGTCGCCCATCCGGTGCGCAACCAGGTGACGGCGGTCGGGCACAGCCGTCATGTCCATCGATGGGCGAAGGAATTGCGCTGACCGTAGCAAGGAGGAATCGACCCAACAATGCGGTCTCGTGGTACAGATATCGTGGTACAAAAAGGGCCCGGCCGTAATGGCCGGGCCCCGCACGTCGGAGACGGGCTAGCCGAGGTCGAACTCCCCGTCTTTGGCGCCCGCGAGGAACGCCTCCCATTCGGCCGTGGTGAAGACGAGTACCGGTCCGCTGCGGTCCTTGCTGTCCCGCACCGCGATGGCCTCGTCAAGCGTCGCGACCTCGACGCAGTTGCCGTTGCCGCTGCTGCGTGCACTCTTGCGCCACGCGGCGCCGCTGAGGTCTAGGGCCATTACGCACCCCTTGTCTTGTTGATCGGATGACGACACTACCGTGCGTTACGAGTTGCCCCCGTGCTTGGTAGGACCACGTCGGTCGGCTACTCACGGCCATGGTATACGGTCCGGCGCCAATGCATCTCGCACGCTGTGTCCGTTGGGGGAATTTATGTGGGCCAACACCGGTTCGTCCGGCGGATCGTGACCACGATGAACACGTAGAGTATCGACGAAATTTGGCACGAAGGGCACCCGCGGTCGCACACAATTACTCACATTGAGTAATCAGGCGGATCGCTCTTCCGGCTCCAAGTCGTCCAGTTGTGCCGCGGTCTCGTCGATCACGCGGTAGACCCGTCGCTCCCAGGTGTTGGCGGGGGGGCGCCCGATCGCCTTACGGACGAGCAGGCCAAGCACGCGGTCCTTCTTCAGGCCGGTCGTGCGCGCGATGGCAGCCACGGCGGCGGCATCCTCGAAGCTGAGGCTGACGTAGTCCAGGTCGCCATCGTCGGCCATGGGCACGCTCCCGTGTCTGGATTGGACGTCACGCGCGCGTGCAGATGCGCGTGCACGGATCGTACCCCAACCTGGCGGTAACTTCCGTCCCCGATTTTTCAGTCGTCCACATGCGAAGGTCGCTCACGAACACCGCCACGGCAGCGCCATGCGTTGCCCACGACATTGATATGAACGCTCTCGCGCACACGCACTCGGGCTTGACTTGCGGAAGCCAGGGTGGAGGTGGTATCGAAACTATCGGTGACCGGGCGCCAACTGCCTGCGACACCCGAGCACAATGAGGATAGGGCTTTCCTCATTATGGACGGTCGCGGCAAGACCGGCACCATCGCTCTGATGGGCGACCCACTCCGGAGTGACACGGGCGCGTCCCGCCCATGATCGGAGTTTGGTGGAGGATCGCCCAGTCCACTGTGGAGAGCTCCAGCAAACTCCGATCAAGCGCAGCGCCAGCGCGTCAGATCCGGGCGATCACGACCTTCGCCACGTCGACGCACTTCTGTTCGGGCACGATGACCGGCGCGACGAAAAAGATCGTCCGCGTCTGGCCGTGTGAGGTCTTCGCCACCGCGAGTAGGGACACCGTCTTCGTCTGGTAGAACACGCCGGCCGAGCCCACACCCGTCACCTTCTGCGTCTTGACGCCAGCGGCGGAAGCGACGGCGTTGACGAGCTCCGCCGGAGTACCGGCCGTCGCGGTCTGCACACCAAGCACGAACGGATAGTCGCCATTGCTGCCGTAGTCGCAGTTGTATGTGGTCGAATGCGGCTTGACTTCTGGCTTCTCCTCGCTGGCCGTGAGCTTGGTCTTGCTCGCCCCGCCGAGGAGCACCTTGAGTTCGTCCGTCGAGAGCAACGGGCACGCACCGGTCAGCTTCGCTACCGGGGCCAGCGACCGGATCGCGGTGCTGGGGGACGGCGACGGGGCAGCAGCCGCGGCGGATACGGAGGTGTCAGCGACCGCATGCGTCGGTTTGCTTGTACCGCAACCGGCCGCCAGAGCCGCGATCGCGACCGAAGCCGTCAAAAACCCAACCACACGTGAAATAACAATAGGCATGTCTCGCACCCGGACACCCTACGCCAATCCGCCAAGCGACGACCGCAGCACCTCCCAGCCCTTGTCGTCGTCGGCGCTGCCCAGATGTGGTGTACGGAAACGGGCCATCTCGATGGCGAGATCCATCACTGTCCACTTGAGACGGTAAAGCGCCAGCGCGGACGGGGCCAGCGCGACGCCGGTTGCCAGCTCGTAGTCGCGCAGGACCGACCCGTCGCCCGGGTCGAGCAGCCACAGGTCGCGTTCGGGCGGGGCGACCAGTGCGGTGTCCCAGTCGACGAGCATCAGGCCGTCCGGTGTCAGGATGCCGTTGCCGGGGTGTGGCTCCCCGTGCGTGAGGACCGACCGCTCCGGGCGGCACCGCGCCTGCGCGACAAGCGCGTCGTACTGCGCGAGCAGATGCCGTACCGGCTCCGCGTGCCGGGCCAGCGCGGCGGCGGCGCGGCCGGCGTACGGGCCGTGCGATTCGGCCCAGGCATCCGGGTCCAGCGCCGCTTCCAGTTCATTTCTGTGCGGTACGGCGAAATCCTCGTCACACGCGCCCGACGCCGACGCGGTGTGTACGGCGATGACGCGCTCCAGCATCGCGTGCCGCAGGGCGGGCGTGGGGAATTCGCCCCACTCGAAGCTCTGCCCGTCGACGAACGGATACACCGCGACCGCGTACCGGTCGAGCATGCGTACCACCGGTTCCCCGTCCCGGGACGGTATCGGCGCGACCACGAACGTGAGCCCCTCGTCGCGGAGCGCGACCGCGGCGGCGAGCGCGGCACGCAGCCCTCTGTACGCCTTGACCGCCAGATCGTCGACGGTGACGAACCAACGCTCGCCGGCCGCGTCGACCGCCTCCCAGTGGTGGCTGCCGAAGCCGAGTGGCCGGTACGCGAACGAGGTGACGGCGAGTCCCCAGCCATGCGCAAGTACGGGCGCCAGCGCGCCCGTAGTCAATTCGCCGGGCGGGCTCAGCACTCGATCGGGGGTAGGGTCACGCGCACCACGCTACCGGTAGGCGCGAACGAGGGTCGAGGCAAGGGTGCCGACCATTGCCTACGCAGTGGGTTAGGCGATCCGATACCCAAGATCCTCCGTACCGCCTGAACCACAAGGAGATACGTGAAACACCGCAGAAACATGACCAAGGTAGCGGCGAGCCTGCTCGGCGCCGCGGCGGTGGCCGCGACGGCAATGACCGGGTCGGCCTCGGCGGCGACCGCCGCGCGTCCGGCGACGGTCAAGGTGCGCCCGGCCGTCGTGGGACACGTCCAGTCGGTTGCCCGGACATCGCCGCTGCCGACGTCGGAGTGCGTGGCCCAGATCGGTATCCACTGCTACTCGCCGGTGCAGTACCGCACCGCGTACAACCTCAACTCGCTGTACGCGCGCGGTATCACCGGCAAGGGGCGCACGATCGTCATCGTCGACTCGTTCGGCTCGCCGACGATCCAACATGACCTCGAAGCGTTCGACGCGCAGTTCGGGCTGCCCGACACGACCGTAGAAGTCGTGCAGGCGGGTACCATCCCGACCTTCGACCCGAACAACGGCGACCACGTCGGCTGGGCACAGGAGACGACGCTCGACGTCGAGTACGCGCACGCGGTCGCGCCCGACGCGCACATCGTGCTCGTCGAGACCCCGGTCGCGGAGACCGAGGGCGTCACCGGCCTCCCGGAGATGATGAACGCCGAGAAGGCGCTCATCGACAAGGGCGTCGGCGACGTCATCACGCAAAGCTTCGGGGCCACCGAGAACACGTTCCCGGGCTTCGACAACGGCGACTTCTCCAGCCTGCTCAATCTGCGGTACGCGTTCCAGGACGCCGAGCGGCACAACGTCACCGTGCTCGCCTCCTCCGGTGACGAGGGCGCGACCGACTGGAACACCGACGGCAGCGCCGTGTACCCGTACCCCGTCAACTCCTGGCCCTCCTCTGACCCGCTCGTCACGTCGATCGGCGGTACCCAGCTGAACCTCGACGACGCGGGCAACAAGGTCACCCCGGACGTGGTGTGGAGCGACCGCTACGGCGCCGGTGGCGGCGGCGAGTCCGCGATCTTCGGCCGGCCGGCCTTCCAGGCCACCGTGCGCTCTGTGGTGGGCAACCACCGGGGCACGCCGGACATCTCGATGAGCGCGGCGGTCGACGGCGGCGCCTGGGTCTACTACTCGTTCGTCGGCGCGGCGTCGCCGTGGCACATCTTCGGCGGTACGAGCGAGGCGAGCCCCATCTTCTCGGGCATCGTCGCGCTCGCCGACCAGCTGGCCGGGCACCGGCTCGGCAACCTCAACCAGTCGCTGTACCTGCTGGGCCTGCAGAGCCAGCTCGCACACGCGCCGCTGCAGACCGGTCTGGTGGACGTCACCTCGGGCACCAACACCGCCGCCGGCGTGCCGGGCTTCCCGGCCACCAGCGGGTACGACCTCGCCAGCGGATGGGGCACCATCGACGCGGCGGTGTTCGTACCGGCGCTCGCGAAGTCCTGACGGTACCTCACGTCAAAGGGGTGCTCCGTCCTCTGTGGACGGAGCACCCCTTTCCGTGCGGCTCTAGGCTTAGGCGTGTTCCTTGAGGAACGGCAGCAGGATCTCGGCTACCCGGTCGGGGTACTGGACGTGCGGGTAGTGGCCGCCGCCTTCGATCATCGCGACGGTCGGGATGCCCGGGGACATGCCCGCGGCGATGCCGTCGACCTCGGCGCGCGGGTCGGCCCAGTCGGGATCGAGGGTACCGGCGCAGACCAGCGCGGGGCACCGTACCTGTGACAGGACCGCGCCCGCGTCCGTCGGTGCCGAGCGCCCCATCGCCTGCAGCACCTTCATCCGCCCCGGCTCCCGCAGGTTCGCCGACATCGCGGCGAGCTGGCTGTCCCAGTCGGCGGGCTTCACCCCGGGATACGCGAGGTTGAGGTAGCGGGCCCACAGCCCGACGCTGCCGAGCATCCCGGCGCCCATCAACAGCATGATGCCCTTGCGGTGGTGGCCGTTGCGGATC
>JBPYFB010000128.1:0-16645 GCA_051986465.1 Rugosimonospora sp. | reverse complement strand
GTCCCGGCGTACTTCAACGACGCCCAGCGCCAGGCGACCAAGGACGCCGGCACCATCGCCGGCCTCAACGTCCTGCGCATCATCAACGAGCCGACCGCCGCGGCGCTCGCCTACGGGCTGCACCAGGACGAGGGCACCGAGCTGGTGCTCGTGGTGCACTTCGGCGGCGGCACCTTCGATGTGTCCCTGGTGGAGGTCGGCAAGGACGACGACGGCTTCTCCACCATCGAGGTCAAGGCCACCAACGGCGACAACCACCTCGGCGGCGACGACTGGGACGACCGGGTCATCGACCACCTGGTGAAGACGTTCCGCGGCCAGCACGGCATCGACCTGTCGCAGGACAAGATGGCCATGCAGCGCCTCAAGGAGGCCGCGGAGAAGGCCAAGATCGAGCTGTCCGCCGCGACCACGACCAGCATCAACCTGCCCTACATCACCGCCGGCCAGTCCGGCCCGCTGCACATGGACACGCAGCTGACGCGCGCCGAGTTCCAGCGGATGACGCAGGACCTGCTCAACCGCTGCCGCGAGCCGTTCGAGAAGGCGATCAAGGACGCGAACATCAAGGTCTCCGACGTCGACCACGTGATCCTGGTCGGCGGCTCGACCCGCATGCCGGCCGTCACCGACCTGGTCAAGCAGCTGACCGGTGGCAAGGAGCCGCACAAGGGCGTCAACCCGGACGAGGTCGTCGCGGTCGGCGCCGCGCTGCAGGCCGGCGTGCTCAAGGGCGAGGTGAAGGACGTCCTGCTGCTCGACGTGACCCCGCTGTCGCTGGGCATCGAGACCAAGGGCGGCATCTTCACCAAGCTGATCGAGCGCAACACGACCATCCCCACCAAGCGGTCGGAGATCTTCACGACGGCCGACGACAACCAGCCGTCGGTACTGATCCAGGTGTTCCAGGGCGAGCGTGAGATCGCGGCGTACAACAAGAAGCTCGGCACCTTCGAGCTGACCGGCCTGCCGCCGGCGCCGCGCGGGGTACCGCAGATCGAGGTCACCTTCGACATCGACGCCAACGGCATCGTCAACGTGCACGCGAAGGACCGGGGCACCGGCAAGGAGCAGAAGATGACCATCACGGGCGGCTCGGCGCTGCCCAAGGATGACATCGAGCGCATGATGCGCGACGCCCAGGAGCACGCCGACGAGGACAAGCGGCGGCGCGACGAGGCGGAGACCCGCAACCTCTCCGAGCAGCTGCAGTGGCAGACCGAGAAGTTCCTGGCGGAGAGCGGCGACAAGCTCCCGGCGGATACCAAGAACGAGATCAACGACGCGCTCGGTGAGCTGCGTGCGGCGCTGGGCGGCTCCGACATCGAGAAGATCCGCCAGGCGCAGGAGAAGCTCGCCACCGCCTCGCAGAAGGCCGGCACGCTGCTCTACCAGCAGCAGTCCGAGCAGCCCGCGGGCGGCGCGACCGGCGACACCGGCACCGGCACAGGTGCGGGCACCGGCGCACCGGGCGCGAGCCAGGGCGCCGGCGGTGGTGAGGACGTCGTGGACGCCGAGATCGTTGACGAGGACAACAACAAGTGACGGAACGCGGACAGCACCCGGCGGATCCGGCCCGGGCCGGATCCGCCGACAAGCGGCACCTCGGCGACCCGGCCCAAGGGCCGGGTCGCGAGAAGGCCAAAACCCAGAACGCCGGGGACCAGGAGCGTCCACCGGTGGTCGTCCGGGACAAGCGCAAAATCAAGATGCCGGGTACCGGCCCGGAGTCCACACCGGAGTCGGCCGGGCCGGCCGAGGAGTCTGTTGAGGAGCCCGTCGAGGTGGCCGAGCCGGAGAACGAGGCGGCGGACGTGCTGCCCGAATCAACCGGCGAGCTCTCCGCGGATGTCGCGGAGGAGCTGGCGGAAGGGCTCGCCGAGGGCGAGCCGGAGGCGCCCGGACTCGGTGCCGAGCTTGCGGCGCTGCGTTCGGAGCTGGACGAGCGGACCAGCGACCTACTGCGCGTATCGGCGGAGTATGCGAACTACCGCAAGCGGGTCGACCGCGACCGGGGCTTGGTCGCCGAGCAGGCGACGGGTGCGGTACTCGCCGCGCTGCTGCCGGTACTCGACGATCTCGACCGGGCCAGGGACCACGGCGACCTGGTTGGACCGTTCGCATCCGTTGCCGATCAGCTCAACGCGGCGCTGGTCAAGTTCGGCCTGACGGCATTCGGCGAGAAGGGTGACGCCTTCGACCCGATGCGGCACGAGGCGGTCGCGCACCAGACCTCGGCCGACGTCACCGAGGCGACCTGCGTCGACGTGCTGCGCCGGGGCTACCTGCTCGGCGAGCGACTGCTGCGGCCGGCACTGGTCGCGGTGGCGGACCCGGAGTAGCCAGCGGGTGCGGCGGCACCACAAGGGGGGAGGAGGTCGCGCGTGAGCTCTAAGGATTGGCTGGAGAAGGACTTCTATGCCGTCCTCGGCGTATCGAAGTCCGCCTCCACGGATGAGATCAAGAAGGCGTATCGGAAGGCGGCCCGCGAGTCGCACCCGGACCGCAACCCGGGCAACCGGGAGGCCGAGGAGCGTTTCAAGGCCGTCTCCGAGGCGTACGACGTGCTCTCCGACGAGCGCCGGCGCGCCGAGTACGACGAGACGCGCCAGCTCTTCGGTTCCGGCGCGTTCCGGCGCGGCACCCGTACCGGCGGTGGCGGCGGTGGCACCTTCGACATGTCCGACCTGTTCGGCGACCCGGCAGCTGCCGGGGGTGACCGGCGCTTCGGCGGCGCGGGCTTCTCCGACCTGTTCAGCTCGATCTTCTCGGGCGGCCGGGGCGGTACGGCCACCAGGCGCGGCCCGGCGCGCGGCCGGGACGTCGAGGCGGAGGTCACGCTCGACTTCCGCGACGCGGTCTCCGGCGTCACGCTGCCGTTGACGTTGCGCGCGCCCGGGGTGTGCGACGTCTGCCACGGCAACGGCGCCAAGCCCGGTACCAAGCCGCGCACCTGCCCGGTGTGCGCCGGTACCGGCCTCGTCTCCAGCAACCAGGGTGCGTTCAGCTTCTCCGAGCCGTGCCGCGCCTGCCAGGGCGTGGGCACGATCGTCGAGGAGAAGTGCCCGGAGTGCAAGGGAAGCGGCGGGGTCACCAAGACCCGCACGCTCAACGTCCGCATTCCGGCGGGGGTCGCCGACGGTGCGCGCATCCGGTTGGCCGGGCGGGGCGAGCCCGGCGACCGGGGCGGCGCCGCGGGTGACCTGTACGTGCTGATCAAGGTGCGGGCCGACCCGCTGTTCGGGCGGGACGGCGACGACCTGACGCTGACGGTACCGATCACGTTCCCGGAGGCGGTCAACGGAGTCGACCTGCGGGTACCGACGATGAACGCGGCCGTGACGGTACGCGTGCCGCCCGGTACGCCGAGCGGGCGGCGGCTGCGGGTACGGGGCCGTGGCGTGGCCAAGCGCGACGGTACGAGCGGGGACCTGCTCGTCACCGTCGACGTGGTCGTACCGAAGGACCTGTCCGGGGCTGCCCGGGATGCGCTGGCCGCCTACGCCGAAGCCGCGCCCCCGGCGCCTCGGGAGCACATCGAGAAGCAGGTGGCCTCATGACCGACTTTCTCATCTCGATCGAACAGAGCTCGGACGCCAAGGTACTGATCATCTCGGTGGCTGCCCGGATGGCCGGCATGCACCCGCAGACGCTGCGCCAGTACGACCGGATGGGGCTGGTACAGCCGGGCCGGGCACCGGGCGGCGGCCGGCGCTACAGCGTCCGCGACGTCTCGCTGCTGCGCGAGATCCAGCGGCTGAGCCAGGAGGACGGCGTCAATCTCGCCGGCATCAAGCGGATCATCGATCTCGAGCGGTTCGTCACCGACCTCCAGCAGCGCGTCATGGAGCTGGAGGCGGATCTGGCCGCCGCGCACCGGCGCATCGCGGAGCTGGAGGCGCTGCGCGCGTACGCCAGCCGCGAGATCCTCCCGGGGCGGAATTCGGCGAGCACCGCCCTGGTCGTCTGGCGCCCCCGCCGTTCAACGGAGCGAGAGTGAGAAGGCACTCGCCCACTACCCCGGCCTGACGCCGGCGGCCTCTGGACTGAGGAGCGTCCCGAGCGAAGCGATGGGCGGCGACGAGGGAAGAGGTCGCGTCTGAGGCGTCAGGCCACGCGCGAGCGGAGCGAGCGCCTTAAGTGAGGCGCCGGGGGTGGCGCACCAGGCCGCCCTCGCACCATTCGTGGTAGTCGAACAGCTCCGGCCGGGCCAGCAGCATCCGTGCGTTGTGCGCCCAGGTACCCATCAGCTCGTCGCCGTCCTGCTCGGCCTGCTCGACCATCTTGCGCAGCCGCCGCTTCGGGTGGGCGCGGAAGTTGGTGCGGATGCCGTCGGCGGCGTAGATGTACAGGCAGTGCAGCGCGAAGCGGCGGGCCGGACAGGCTCGGTCCATCGCCAGCTCGTACAGGGTTGAGATCAGGTAGTCGCCGGCGACCAGCAGATCCCAGTCGGGCGGCATCGACTGCAGTTCGATCGAGTCGGGCTGGTACGCCCACGCGCGCAGCTCCGCCGGCTTGGGATCCACCGGGTTCGCGAATCCGCGAAAGGTTACCTGCTCTACGGACATCTGTCGCTCACTGATCGAGTTGTCGGCCCGGTGGGATCATCTTCGCAGTCGGGTGGCGTCACGTTAACGTGGCCGCGGGTGTGAGCGGAAGGCCCCCGTCAGCTCATTTCACCGAGCCGTTACCGGACGGGCGCTCTGCGCCACCGATCCCCCGAAAGGGTCACGAACCGGCCCGGAGATCTAGTCACGGACCGGCCCGGACTCCTATGTACCCGATTCGGAGCCGGGGCATGTACGGCTTGCCACTCTCTACGACTTGGGGCTAGCAAGTTGAGTGGAATAGACTCAACTCCAGACGTGTCGTACCCCACGTCGAACCATTAGCCAGGGGAGCCCATGAACGCCGAGCGTCTGACCACCAAGAGCCGCGAGGTCCTCACCGCCGCGGTCGCCAATGCCACTCAGCACGGGCACGCGACCGTCGAGCCGTGGCACCTGCTGCTCGCGCTGCTGGATACCGCCGGATCCACCGCCATCGCCGCCCTGCGCGCCGTCGGGGCCAACCCCGCCGACGTGCGCCGCGCGGCCGCGCGGGCCGTGGAAAACCTGCCGTCCGCCCGCGGGTCCACCATCGCCGAGCCCAACCTCTCGCGTGAACTGGTCAACGCGCTCAACGCCGCCGAGGCGATCGCCCGCCCGCTCGGCGACGAGTACGTCTCGACCGAGCACGTGCTGGCCGGCCTCGCACAGGTCGGCGGGGCGGTCGCGAAGACCCTCAAGGAGGCCGGCGCGACCTCGGAGAACCTGGTCGCCGCGTTCCCGCAGATCCGCGGCGGCGACCGGCGGGTCACCAGCCCCGACCCGGAGCAGCAGTACCAGGCGCTGGAGAAGTACGGCGTCGACCTGACCGCGCGGGCGCGCGCGGGGAAGGTCGACCCGGTCATCGGGCGGGACGCGGAGATCCGCCGGGTGATCCAGGTGCTGTCCCGGCGCACCAAGAACAACCCGGTGCTGATCGGCGAGCCCGGCGTCGGCAAGACCGCCATCGTCGAGGGCCTGGCCGCGCGCATCGTGGCCGGCGACGTACCGGAGTCCCTGCGCGACAAGCGGCTGGTCAGCCTCGACCTGGCCGCGATGGTCGCGGGCGCCCAGTACCGGGGCCAGTTCGAGGAGCGGCTGAAGTCGGTACTCGAGGAGATCAAGGGCAGCAACGGCCAGGTGATCACCTTCCTGGACGAGCTGCACACCGTGGTCGGCGCCGGCAAGAGCGAAGGCTCGATGGACGCCGGCAACATGCTCAAGCCGATGCTGGCCCGTGGCGAGCTGCGCATGGTGGGCGCGACCACGCTCGACGAGTACCGCGAGCGGATCGAGAAGGACCCGGCGCTGGAGCGGCGCTTCCAGCCGGTCTTCGTCGGTGAGCCGTCGGTCGTGGACACGATCGGCATTCTGCGCGGGCTCAAGGAGCGCTACGAGGTGCACCACGGCGTACGCATCACCGACGCCGCGCTGGTCGCCGCCGCGTCGCTCTCCGACCGGTACATCGCCGACCGGTTCCTGCCGGACAAGGCGATCGACCTGATCGACGAGGCCGCCTCCCGGCTGCGCATGGAGATCGACTCCCGGCCGACTGAGGTCGACCAGATCCAGCGCCAGGTCGACCAGCTGCGCATCCAGCAGTTGGCGCTGGAGAAGGAGGCCGACCCGGCCAGCGCGCAGCGGCTGGCGGCCCTGAAGGCCGAGCTCGCGGACCGGCGGGAGCAGTTGGCCGCGCTGACCGAGCGGTGGAAGACCGAGAAGGCGCACATGGAGCGGATCTCCAGCATCAAGGAGGAGAAGGAGCGGCTGTCCGGCGCCGCGGAGCGGGCCCAGCGTGATGGCGACCTGGGCCAGGCCGCGGAGCTGATGTACGGCCGCCTGCCCGAGCTGGACGCCCAGCTGCGCGAGGCCGAGGCCGCGCTGGTCGAGGTACAGGCCGACGGCGCGATGCTCAAGGAGGAGGTCGACGCCGACGAGGTCGCCGCGGTCGTGGCGAGCTGGACCGGCATACCGGCCGGACGGCTGATGGAGGGCGAGACGGCCAAACTGCTGCGCATGGAGGAGTCGCTGGGCGCGCGGGTCATCGGCCAGGCCGAGGCGGTATCGGCGGTGTCCGACGCGGTACGGCGGGCCCGTGCCGGGGTCGCCGACCCGGACCGGCCGGCGGGCAGCTTCCTGTTCCTCGGCCCGACCGGCGTCGGCAAGACCGAGCTGGCCAAGGCGCTCGCCGAGTTCCTGTTCGACGACGAGCGGGCGATGGTACGCATCGACATGAGCGAGTACGCGGAGAAGCACAACGTGGCCCGGCTCGTCGGCGCCCCGCCCGGCTACGTCGGGTACGAGGAGGCCGGCCAGTTGACCGAGGCGGTACGGCGGCGCCCGTACTCCGTGGTCCTGCTCGACGAGGTGGAGAAGGCCCACCCGGACGTGTTCGACGTGCTGCTCCAGGTGCTCGACGACGGGCGCCTCACCGACGGGCAGGGACGCACGGTCGACTTCCGCAACACGATCCTGATCCTCACGTCCAACATCGGCTCGCACATCCTGGCCGATCCGACCCTCACCGAGCAGGCCCGGCACGACGCGGTACTGGCGACCGTACGCACGCACTTCAAGCCGGAGTTCCTCAACCGGCTCGACGACATCGTGGTCTTCGGATCGCTCACCGACCTGGAGCTGAAGTCCATAGTGGACATCCAGCTGAACCTGCTGGCGAAGCGCCTGGCGGAGCGGCGGCTCACGCTGGAGGT
Organism: Rugosimonospora sp.; assembly: GCA_051986465.1. Classification (GTDB taxonomy): domain Bacteria; phylum Actinomycetota; class Actinomycetes; order Mycobacteriales; family Micromonosporaceae; genus DATEJJ01. Next base: position 9,348 of record JBPYFB010000128.1, on the reverse strand, counting down.
GACCGACGCGGCGAAGGAGTGGCTGGCGGGCAACGGGTACGACCCGATCTACGGTGCCCGCCCGCTGCGCCGGCTCGTACAGTCGGCGATCGGTGACCGGCTGGCCAAGGCGCTGCTGGCCGGCGAGGTACGCGACGGCAGCCGGCTGGCGGTCGACATCAACGAGGGCAAGGACGGCCTGACCCTCACCGTGCGCTGAGGGACGGTAGGGTTCCGGCCGTGACAAACCCGGAGCCCTTCGCGGCGACGAGTACGCCTCCCGCTCGGCCGGGCAGCGTGCTCGCCGCCGCGATCTGCTTCTGGCTCGCCGCGCTGGCCCTCGCCACGCAGGTACCCCAGGTGATCTTCGACCTCGCCACGGTCACCAGGGTGACCCGCCAGGCGGGTGCCCGGACCGGGGCGAGCCCGACCGAGATCCGCAACGAGATCGGCGGCGCCCGCATTTTCGACGCGGTGACCCTGCTGGTGCTCGTCGTGCTCGTGGCGGCGCTGGTACTCGCCGCGTTCGGCTTCCTGTCGGGGCGCGACACCGCCCGGGTGATGGGGATGGTCGCGGCCGGGGCGGTCCTGCTGTGCTGCACGCTCGCCGTGGCCGGCAGTGTGGTGGGCGGCCATCAGCCGGACGCCAACGAGTTCCAGCGCCAGGTCACCCAGTTGCAGGAGGCCGGTACCCCCGGTTGGATCGGCTGGCTGTCCGTGGCCGCCCTGGCGGTCTACCCGCTGCTGATCGCCGGCGCCGTACTCCTGCTGGCGGCGCCCTCCCGGCGCTTCTTCCGCCCGTTCGCCGGCTACTACGTGTACCCGATGCCCCCGAAGGACCCGGTACCGCCGGGTGAGCCGCCGGCGGGCGAACTAAGGTAGCCGGAGCTAACGCGAAGGGATGACCGTGTCCGTACCGTCCTCGTCCGGCCGCCGACCAGGCGTGGTGACCGTCGCCGGGTACCTGCTGTTCGGCGCGGCAGCGCTGGCGCTGGTGATCGCCGTCCTGCCCCTGCCGTCCACCGGCCGGGTCGTCGCCGCCGCCGAGCACGCCTACTCGTACCGCAAGGACGGCGAGTCCATCGCGAACGTCATCCATGCCGTCATCTACCTCACCGCCTTCGGGTACCTGCTGGTCGCCCTCGCCTTCGCCGTGCTGGCCCGCTACGACCTGCGCGGCCACAACGGGGCGCGGATCGCGACGTGGGTCGTCGGCGGCGCGGGCGCGCTGTGTGCCGGCACGAACGTGCTGATCGGCCGGTTGGCCACCGGTATCGGCGAGAACGGCACCGATCCGCAGTTGCAGGCCGCGCAGCAGGAGGTGCGCAATGCGCAGTCGTACACCGGCGTTTCGGGCGCGCTGACGGTCCTGCTCGTACTGGCGCTGGTACTGGTGGTCATCCTGCTCGTGCTGCCCGCGGCGAGCGCGTACTTCCAGCCGCCCAAGCCCGAAGAGCCGGAGCCGGTACCGGTGGCGGCGCCGGTACCGCCCGCCCAGCGAGAGCAGTAGCCGATGGCGGAGCGCGGCGTCGCACTGGTCACCGGAGCCACCTCGGGCATCGGCGCGGCGTTCGCCCGGCACCTCGCGGCCGACGGGTACGACCTGGTGCTCGTGGCGCGCGACGAGGCCCGGCTCGGGCAGGCGGTGGCCGACCTGTCGAAGCGCCACGGTGTCGAGGTCACCCCGCTCGCCGCGGACCTGGCGACACAGCAGGGGTGCGCGGCCGTTGCCGAGCGGGCGGCCACTGTGGACATGCTGGTGAACAATGCAGGCATGACCCTCGATCGATCGTTCCTGCGCACCGCGCTCGCGGACGAGGAGCGGTTGGTGGCGTTGAACATCGATGCGGTACTGCGGCTGACCCACGCCGCCCTGCCGGGCATGGTGAGCCGGGGCCGGGGCAGCGTCGTCAATGTATCGTCGCTGTCCTCCTTCGGCGCGGTGATGCCGGGCTCCACCTACCCGGCGAGCAAGGCGTGGGTGACCAGCTTCAGCGAGGCGATGGGGCTGGCGGTGCGGCGGCACGGTGTGCGGGTGATGGCGCTGTGCCCGGGGTACACGCGCACCGAGTTCCACGCGCGGGCCGGCATCGACATGGCTAAGACTCCGAACTGGATGTGGCTCTCCGCCGACGATGTCGTGCGGGACGGGCTGCGCGACCTGGCAAGGGGCAAACTGGTGAGCGTTCCGGACTGGCGGTACAAGGCGGCGGCGTTCGGCATGCGGCACGCGCCGCGCCGGCTGTTCCATCGGGTCGCGCGGGACACCCGGGGGCGGAAGTGACCCGCCCCGGGGACGGGTACGAGAACTGGGGAGTCGCGTACCCCCAGATGTATCCGCAGATGCCCGGGTACGTGCCCGTGGTGCTGGTACCGCGCCCGCCCCGGCCGCCCGCGCTCAACCTGGCGGTGGTGCTGACCGTCCTCGGCGTGCTCGTCTCGGCGTCCCAGCAGGCGATCAGCTTCGTGAATACGCTCGCCCACCGGGACGAGATCGTGTCCAACGCGGCGAACCAGGTGGCGACCGATCCGAACGCGCCCGACGTTTCCGGCATCATGCGCACGGCGACCACCGCGGGTCTGGTGGTCGGCATGGTGTTCTGGCTGCTGCCCGCGGCCGGTGCGCTGGTGACCGCGTTCCTGGCCCGGCGCGGCTACAACGGGGCGCGAATCGTACTGGCCAGCCTGATGGGCGTGTACGCGCTGTTCGGCCTCTGTGGCGGGGCCGGCAGCCTGGTGTCCGGACGGCTCAGCCAGATGAGCACGACGACCGTACCGACCGGCGGCTTGGCGGTGGTGGGCGGCGTGATCGATGTGGTACTCGCCGGGCTGGCGATAGCGATCGGCGTGCTGGTCCTCCTACCGGCGGTGAACCGGTACTACTCACCCGGGCCCGGCCGCCGGTTCGCCCCGGTACCCCCTGGTTCGTGACGTAGGGGTTACCAGAATTGGGTCATTGACTCATTCCTCAGCATCGAGCAGTACGCTTGGCCAGTGACCGACCACGATGATCTGCGGAAACTCATCACTGATAATGCCGTGGTGCGTGGGAAGGTTGTGCTCTCGTCCGGCCAGGAGTCCGACTGGTACGTCGATCTGCGCCGGATCACGCTGCACCACGCGGCGGCACCCCTGATCGGGCGCGTCATGCTCGACCTGACCGCGGACTGGGACTTCGACGCCGTGGGGGGGCTCACCCTCGGTGCCGACCCGGTGGCGGCGGCGATGCTGCACGCCGCCGCGGCACAGGGGCGCGCCCTGGACGCGTTCGTGGTGCGCAAGACCGAGAAAGTGCATGGCCTCCAGCGGCGGATCGAAGGCCCGGACGTGTCGGGTCGACGAGTACTGGCGGTAGAGGACACATCGACGACCGGTGCAAGCGTTCGGACGGCCATCGAGGCCCTCAGAGAGGCAAATGCGCAGGTCGTGGGCGTTGCGGTGATCGTCGACCGCGGTGCGGGGGACGCGATACGGTCCGACGGGTTGGGTTACCGATCCGCCTATTCGTTGACCGACCTCGGCCTCGCGGCTTGAAAATTTGTCGATTCGGACCTGGGGATATGCAGGCGAATCGATGGTGTTGGTGGAAGGATGGAGTACGTGGGAACTGCGTTGGCCGAAACCTCTTTGCCTGCTATCTCGCCGCTGGCCGGCGAGCCGATTGAGCGCGCCGATGCCGAGCGGCTCGCGGGAGTGCTGAAGGCACTCGCCGACCCTGCCCGGCTGCGTCTGCTCAGCCTGATCCAGTCCGCGCCCGAGGGCGAGGCGTGCGTGTGTGACCTCACCGCGCCGCTCGGCCTCTCGCAGCCGACTGTGAGTCACCACCTGCGCATCCTGACCGAGGCTGGTCTGCTGGAGCGGGAGAAGCGCGGCGTGTGGGCCTACTACCGTCTGGTGCCGATGGCGATCGGTGCCATCGCCGACCTGCTGACTCCGCCTCGCAAGCGCGCGACCAAGAAGGCCGCCCGCTAGGCGTCACGCTCGGGGACCCTTGGAGCTTCGGGCCCGCTCACGTGGGTACGGGGTTCCAAGGTCACTGAGGCCTGTTGTGCCAGGCGGCGCTTCTCCTGGCGGGTGCGGTACACCTCGACGAAGATCGGTATCAGCGAGATCAATACGATCAGCGCGACTACCGGCAGCAGGTACGTGTCGATCTTGTCCGGCGGGATCACGTTCTTGATCCGGTCGCCGAGGAAGTACCCGAGCAGCAGGATGCCCTCGGTCCAGATCACGCCGCCGATCACGTTCCAGACGAAGAACCGGCGCGCGGGCATCTCCAGCACGCCAGCCATCGGGTTGAGGAACGTGCGGATCACCGGCGTGAACCGGGCCAGCAACACCGCCTTGGCCGGGCCGAACCGGTTGAAGTAGTGCTCGGCGCGGTCCACGTACTCGCGCTTGAACAGCCGTGAGTCCTTGCGGTCGAACATGGGACGGCCGTACCGGGCGCCGAGGAAGTGTCCGAGCTGCGCGCCGGCGACCGCGCAGATGGGCGTGCCGATGAGCAGCCCGGCGAGCGGGAGCTTGGTGCCCACGATCGTCTGCGCCGCGGAGGACGCCCCCACGCCCGCCAGGAACAGCAGCGAGTCGCCGGGGAAGAAGAAGCCGACCAGCAGGCCGGTCTCGGCGAAGATGATCGCCCAAACGCCCAGCGTGCCGAAGTTGTGCAGCAGGTCCTTGGGGTTGATCCAGCTGCCGATGCTGCTCGCGAGCGCGTGAAACTTCTGGGTATCCACGACGAGACAGGGTACCGGTGCGTTTCTGTGTATCGCCTTATAGCCGCGTCATCCGTGCCGAGCGGTCTCGGATTCGCCGGCCGCCTCGACCTCCAGCAGGCTCGCCTCGTGCCGCTGCGCCTCGTATGCGGCCTTTCCGCCACGTAGGCCGAAAAGGCGCTTGGACAGCAGAATGTACAGTACGGCCGCCACGTTGATCACGAACGCGGCCAGCCGGAACGCGGTGACCTTCTCGGTCAGCTCGTAGATCTCGACCGGCAGGCCGAGCGAGGTGGCGACCACCGCGAAGTACTCGCCCCACCGCTTGAGCAGCCACAGGCCGGTGCCCTCGACCAGCTGGAGGATGCCGTATCCGAGCAGGGCGTAGCCGACCCAGGCCAGGGTGCTGGTCTGCGCGTTGACCACGGTCCGGATGCTGTGCACGATCGACGAGTCGTCCAGGTTGAAGTGCAGCTTCTGGGCGAGCGGCCGGACCAGCGGCAGGTCCTCGTCGAAGGCGCGCTGCACGGCATCGTGGTGCGCGCGGAACCGGTACACGCCGTAGGCGGCGAGCACGATGAGCAGGCCGCGTACCCACCGCTCGACCGCGAGCAGGCGCAGGATCAGCGCGTCGCGCAGCGCCCGCCCGCGCATGACGAGCGGCGCGTCGTCGGCCGGACCGGAGCCGTGCGGCGCACCGAGCACGAAGTCGCCGCAGCGCAGGCACCGCCATGCCTCCCCGAGCGGGGTCTGCGCATGCAGCTGCTCGCGCAGCCGCGGCTCGGTCGGCGCGTAGGTGACGTGGCCGCGCCGGCCACAGGTACGCAGGTTCCAGTCCATGGAGACGAAGTTACAGGCGGGGATCAACCGGCTCCGACTCGCACGCCAGGATCGCGAACACCAGTTCGTGTACCCGCCACAGCGGGTCGCCCGCCGCGACCCGGTCCAGCGCGGCCAGGCCCAGCGCGTGCTCCTGTAGGGCCAGCCGGCGCTTGCGCCCCACCGTCCGGCGGCGCAGCCGGGTGAGCTGGTCGGGCACGGTGTAGTCGGGGCCGTAGATGATGCGCAGGTACTCCCGCCCGCGGCACTTGACGCCGGGCAGTACCCGGTGGGCGTCGTTGGGCTGGTGCGGCTTGACCACCATGCCCTCGCCGCCCGCCTCGGTCTGGGTCGCCCACCACTGGATCGCACGCTCCACATCGGACTCGCTGGCGACGTCCACGGATACCCGCTCGGTACGGGCGAGCAACTCCGGGTCGGCCGCGACCAGCGCGTCGCACCGGGACAGGTGCCAGTCGCGGTCCCGGTCGGCGTGTGACGCGCCCTGGCTCGCGAGCACGGCGAACGGCGCGAGCCGTACCCCGGCCAGCCCGTCGGTCGGCCACATGTACCGGCGATACGCGGCGGTGAAGCGGCGCGCATTGTCCAGCCGCAGCGCGAGCTGGTCCCGCAGCTCGGTGACCTCCAGCCCGCGGGCGACGGCCGCCTCCACACTGGACAGAGCGGCGGGCAGCGCGGCACCGGCGGCGGCACCCACCGGCGCGTACTGCTCGCGGATCAGCTCGCCCGCCTTCGCCGACCAGGGCATCAGCTCGCAGTCGAGCAGCAGCCAGCCGGTACCCAGTTCGGTGAACAGCCCAGCCCGCTCCGCCGCGGTACCCACCCGGTCGAGCAACGCTTCGGTCAGCGCCGGGTCGGTGAAGAACGAGCGGCCGGTACGGGTGTAGATCGCGCCACCGGCACCGTACGGCCCGCCGTCCCGGGCGACCAGTACGACCGCGCGCGAGCCCATGTGCTTCTCCTCGCACACGACCCGCGGTACCCGCGCGGCACGGAAGTACGCGAACGCCTCGGTCGGGTGCTCCAGGTATCCGTCCAGAGTGGACGTCGCAGCCGGTGACATCGTCGGCGGCAGCCACAGCAGCAGGCGCGGGTCGATCGCGAAGCGCCCCATCACCTCCAGCGCGGCGGCCGCGTTCTCGGCCGGTACGGTGAAGCGGCCGTACCGGGTCTCGATGTGCCGCCGGCCGGTGACGTCGGCGACGTCGAGTCCCCGCTCGGCCGGTACCGTCCGGAGTGGACGGACCGGCGCGTAGTACGTCTCGCGGGCGGGTACCGAGACCAGTTCGCGCTCCGGGTACCGCAGGGCGGTCAGGGTACCGCCGAACACCGCGCCGGTGTCGATACAGATGGTGTTGTTGACCCATTCCGGATCGGGTACCGGGGTGTGCCCGTACACGACCGTCGCGCTGCCCCGGTAGTCGTTGGCCCACGGGTACCGGACGGGCAGCCCGTACTCGTCGGTCTCCCCGGTGGTGTCGCCGTACAGCGCGAAGGCCCGTACCCGTCCCGACGCTCGGCCGTGGTACGCCTCCTTGAGGCCGGCGTGCGCCACCACGAGCCGGCCTCCGTCGAGTACGTAGTGGCTGATGAGACCGTCCAGGAACGTGGTGACAGAGTCCACAAAGGAGGGTGGGTGCTCGGCGAGCTGGTCGAGGGTCTCCACGATGCCGTGCGCCATCCGCACCTGCCGGCCGCGCAGTTTGCGCAGCAGCTTCGCCTCGTGGTTGCCGGACACGCACAATGCCGTACCGGCCGCCACCATACCCATCACGAGCCGCAGTACGCCCGGCGTATCGGGACCGCGGTCGACGAGGTCGCCGAGGAACACCGCGGTGCGCCCGTCCGGGTGCGTGGCCCCATCGTCGCGTACCTGCCAGCCGAGGCGGGTCAGCAGCGCGTCCAGCTCGTACCGGCAGCCGTGTACGTCGCCGATGATGTCGAACGGTCCGGTCAGCTCCTTCCGGTCGTTGTACAGCTTCGTGAACCGGATCGTCGCCTGGTCCACATCGTCCACATCGGACAGCATGTGGACGCCCCGGAACCCTTCCTTGGCAATGGAACGCAGCGACCGGCGCAGCTCGCGGTGCTGGCGGGTGAGCACCTGGCGACCGAAGTCCCGGTCGGGGCGGGCGAGCGTACGGGTCCAGCACACCTCCTCGGGTACGTCGAACACGATCGCGACCGGCAGGACGTCGTGCTCGCGGGCGATGCGTACCAGCCCGGCGCGGGCGAAGGGCTGCACGTTCGTGGCGTCCACGACGGTCAGCCGGCCGGCCGCCAGCCGCAGCCCGGCGACGAAGTGCAGCGCGGCGAACGCGTCGGTCGTGGCCGACTGGTCGTTCTCGTCGTCGGCGACCATCGCGCGGAAGGCGTCGGAGGAGAGTACCTGCGTCGGCGCGAAGTGCCGCCGCGCAAACGTGGACTTGCCCGAGCCCGAAATGCCGACGAGGACGACGAGGGAGAGTTCCGGTATCTCAATCACCTGGCACCGTCCAAAGTGAACAGAGCCAGCTGGGTGGGCGTACCCACAACTGGGTCGTCATCTCCCACGCCCCGCAACTCGACCGCGTAGCCGAAGTCGCCACCCACGCCGTTCGCCCACGCAGCGAACTGCGGCCTGGTCCATTCGAAGCGGTGGTCGTGGTGGCGCAGCCCGGTCAGGCCCGGGTAACGCACGTTGTACTCCGCGTTGGGCGTGGTGACGATGACGGTGCGGGGGCGGGCGTGGCCGAAGACGGTGCTCGCCAGATCCGGCAGGCGGCCCGGGTCGACGTGCTCGACCACCTCCATGAGTACGGCGGCGTCGAAACCGGCCAGCCGCGCGTCCCGGTAGGTCAGCGCGGCCTGGTACAGGCTGACCCGCTCGCGTGGCAGGCGCAGCCGCCGGCCGGCCTGATCCAGCGCGCGCGGGCTGACGTCGACACCCACGATTTCGGTGTACCGCCGATCCTTCACGAGTTCGGCGAGCAGCGCACCCGGCCCGCAGCCCAGATCGAGCACCCGCGCCGCGCCGGAGTCGGCCAGCGCCTGCAGAACCGCCGCGATCCTTTGCCGGGCAAGGGGAAGCCGCACCTTCTCCGGCAGCTCGGCCTCCTCGGGCAACTCGGCCTTCTCCCGCGACTCAGCCTCGTCGCCGAGCGCCTCGCGCGCCTCCTCGGCAAGCGCCTCATGCGCTTCCCGGACAAGCGCCCGCTGATGCGCCAGGTACCGGGTGATAATGAGTCGCCGCTCAGGGTGCCCGGCCAGCCACCCCTCGCCCGCGCGCAGCAGCTTGTCTATCTCGTCGGGCGCGACCCAGTAGTGCTTCGCGTCGTCCAGCACGGGCAGCAGGACATAGATGTGATTGAGTGCGTCGGCGAGCCGTACGGTGCCGCGCAGTTCCAGCGCCACGTACGGAAGGTCCGGCGCGAGCGGCGTCGCGCTCACCGCCCAGCCGAGCGGCTCGAAGAGGCGGCGGGCGAGCTCGGCGCCGCCCTGGCAGCGCAGCGCCGGCACGCCGAGCTCCAGCGGTATCGCGACCGCGGCGAGCTCCGGCCGCTCGGCGCAGACGCCGCGCAGCGCGGTCCGGTACGCCTTGGCCAGGGCCGCGGAGAGCAGGCTGCCGGCGGCGTACGGGCGATCGTTGAGGTAGCGCCCGAGGCTCGGGTCGCCGCCGCGCTGCTTGGCCAGGGTCGCGGGGTCGATGTCCAGCACCAGCGCCGCGGTCGCGCGGGCCTGGGTGACTTCGGGAAAACATACATATGCGGTACCGGTGGGCAGGCTGAACCGGTGCACCCGGTCGGGGTGCTTCACGAGGAGGTACCCGAGGTCA
>JBPYFB010000127.1:0-7375 GCA_051986465.1 Rugosimonospora sp. | reverse complement strand
GCCGGGGTGAGGTCGGACTCTGCTCCGGATTGGCTGCTCGCGGTTCGGCGCGTCATTGATGCGGCGTATTCGACCAGTTGAAGGAACGCTACATATCAGGGAAAGACAATTGGTCTCCGCGCCGATTCCGCCGCCATTGGGACGCGCGTTCAGGCGATACGCGGACCGGCGGGACCAGGCGTTCTACACTCTCGGCATGCCCGCACCCGGCTTCGCCCTGGGGATCGACCTCGGTACCTCGAACACCGTGGCCGTCCTGCGCTGGCCCGACGGGCGCGCCAAGCCGCTGCTGTTCGACGGGACCCCGCTACTGCCGTCAGCGGTGTACGCAGAACCCAGCGGGAACCTCCTCGTCGGGCGGGACGCCGTACACAGCGCCCGGCTCGACCCCGCCCGGTACGAGCCCAACCCCAAGCGGCGCATCGACGACGGTACGGTCCTGCTCGGCGAGCGTGAGGTACCCGTCGCAGACCTGTTCGCCGCCGTACTCAGAAGGGTCGCCGACGAGGCGAGGCAGGTCACGGGCGGGCGGGTACCGGCGAGCACGACCCTGACCTGTCCGGCGAACTGGGCGACACCGCGCCGTTCCGTACTCACCACAGCGGCGGCCAACGCGGGTCTCGGTAACGTACGGATCGTCGAGGAGCCGGTAGCGGCCGCCGCGTACTTCGCGCACGTGCTGGGCCGGAAGGTACCCGAGGGCGGCGTGCTCGTCGTACACGACCTGGGCGCCGGCACCTTCGACGTATCGGTGGTAGCGAACGAGGAGGTACTCGCGGTCGACGGGCGCGACGACATCGGCGGCCTGGACGTCGACGAGGCGGTCGTGGCGCACCTGGGCCGGGTGTACGCGAGCAAGGACCCGGAGAAGTGGGCCCGGCTCATCAATCCGTCCACTGTGGAGGATCGCCGGCACCGGCGGCTGCTCTGGGACGACGTACGGGTGGCGAAGGAGCGGCTGTCCCGGGCGCAGTCGGCGGATCTGATGCTGCCGCTGCTCGATGTCGAGGCGCACCTGACCCGGGACGAGCTGGACGACCTCGCGAAGCCGATCCTGGAGCAGACAGTCACGGTCACGCAGGGCGCGATCCAGTGGGCGGGCAAGCGGCGGGAGCCGACCGCTACCAGAGTCTTCCTCGTCGGCGGCGCCAGCCGGATCCCATTGCTCGCCACCCTGCTGCACCGCGCACTGGGTCAGCCACCGGTCGCGATCGAGCAGCCCGAACTCGTGGTGGCGGAGGGAAGCCTGTTCGCGACCTCGACCCGCCCGACCGACCCGGCCGCGACCGTCGTGGTATCCGCGATCCCGATAAGCATGGCCCTCGCGCCGGTTTCCCCGGTGCCCGTATCGCCGGCGGGAGCCGTGTCGGCGGGAGGGGCCGGGTTCGCGGCCGGGCGGGCGGCGCTCCTCACCCGCCCGGCGGCACCGGCGGCCGAGGAGATGCCCGAGCCGATCTACGTTCACCGGGAGCCGTCGCGGTTCTGGCCCTTCGTCCGGGGGCTCCTCATCACAGTGCTGCTCGGCGCCACCCCGGTCGTCGCCGCGTACGTGGTCTACAAGCTGGCGTTGCACGAGCCCCTGCTGCCCCTCCGGGTGGCATGGGACAAGATTATGTGAGTAGATTTCACAACCATGGCGGAGGCAGTGGAAGGACACGGCGGCGAACTGGCGCTCGCGGCGCTGCGGGCGTTCGGTGTCAACGAGATGTTCACGCTCTCCGGCGGGCACGTCTTCCCGCTGTATGACGCCGCCCACAAGACCGGACTGCGCATCGTCGACGTGCGGCACGAGCAGTCGGCCGTCTTCGCCGCCGAGGCGGTGGCGAAGCTCCAGCGCCGGCCGGGGCTCGCGGTGCTCACCGCCGGTCCCGGTGTCACGAACGGCATCTCCGGCCTTACCAGCGCTCACTTCAACGCCGCTCCAGTGGTGGTGATCGGCGGCCGGGCACCGCAGTTCCGGTGGGGCGCGGGCAGCCTGCAGGAGATGGACCACCTGCCGCTGGTACGTCCCGTGACCAAGCATGCGGAGACCATCTTCGATACCGATGAGATCACCTCGGGAGTCGGCCGCGCGGTCACCGCGGCCCTGCGACCTCACCGCGGCCCGGTCTTTCTCGACCTCCCGTTGGAGGTCATCTTCGGCGCCGGCAGCGGCGCCCTGCCCGCCACGGACATCCCGGCCATCGAGCCCGACCCGCACGACGTGATGAAGGTGGCGGCGCTGCTGGCCGCGGCGAGCCGGCCGGTCATCATCGCCGGCTCTGACGTGTACGCCGGGGATGCGACGGCGGCGCTGCGCGAGGCGGCGGAGGCCCTACGGGTACCGGTATTCACCAACGGGATGGGGCGCGGCGCGCTGCCGCCGGAGCACCCGCTCGCGTTCGCGAAGGCGCGGCGGGTGGCGCTGGGCGAGGCGGATCTGGTCGTCGTCATCGGCACGCCGCTCGACTTCCGGCTCTCCTTCGGCGACTTCGGCGACGCGCAGGTGATCCACATCGTCGACGCGCCCGGGCAGCGCGCCAAGCACGTGACGCCCACCGTCTCGCCAGCCGGCGACCTGCGGCTGATTCTGACCGGCATCGCCGAGTACGCCGGCGACCGGGAGGACCACACCGGCTGGATCGAGACGCTGCGGGCCGCGGAGGAGAAGGCCAAGGCGCGCGACGCCGAGGCGATGGCCGCCGACACCGACCCCATCAAACCCGCCAGGGTGTACGGGGAACTGCGGCGCGTGCTGGCCGCCGACGCGGTGACGATCGGCGACGGAGGCGACTTCGTCTCGTACGCCGGCCGGTACCTGGAGCCCGCCCAGCCCGGCACGTGGTTGGATCCCGGGCCGTACGGCTGCCTGGGCACCGGCATGGGGTACGCCCTCGGCGCCCGGGTAACTTACCCGGACCGCCAGATCTGCGTGCTCATGGGCGACGGGGCGGCCGGCTTCTCGCTGATGGATGCGGAATCCTTGGCGCGCCAGGGATTGCCGGTCGTCATCGTGATCGGCAACAACGGAATCTGGGGGCTGGAGAAGCACCCGATGAACGCAATGTACGGCTACGACGTGGCCGCCGACTTGCAACCTGGACTGCGGTATGACGAGGTCGTACGCGCCCTCGGCGGCGCCGGCGAGACTGTCACCCGCGTGGATGAACTAGGACCGGCGCTGCGTCGCGCCTTTGACGCCGGTGTTCCGTACCTGGTCAACGTGCTTACCGATCCGGCTGATGCCTACCCTCGCTCGTCAAACCTCGCGTAAGCGACATCACCCGTTTACCTGCCCGTCTCGTGGCAATGGTGCACTTCCGCGGTGAAGTGGCGACTCGCGTGTCTGGACATGGCCGGCACGACGGTACGCGACGACGGCCTGGTGGAACAGGCGTTCGCGGTGGCCATCGCGGGCGAGGGCTTGGTGCCGGGCTCGCGCGGGTACGACCGAGCGTTGGCGATAGTCCGCAAGACCATGGGGCACAGCAAGATTGACGTGTTCCGGCTACTGCTGGGCGACATCGACCGGGCGGCCGCCACCAACGAGCTGTTCGAGGAGGCGTACGCGAACCTCGTCGCGGATGGCCTCGTCAAGCCGATACCGGGTGCCGCCGAGGCGATCGGGGTACTGCGTACGGCCGGCGTACGGGTCGCGCTCACCACCGGCTTCGCCCGCTCGACGCAGAACGCCATTCTCGACGCGCTCGGCTGGCGCGAACTCGCCGACGTCACGCTGTGCCCGTCGGACGTGGGGCGCGGGCGGCCGTACCCAGATCTGGTCCTGGGCGCGGCCCGCCGCTTGGAGGTAGCCGACCTGGGCGCGGTGGCCGTCGCCGGGGACACACCCGCGGACGTCGCCGCCGGCCTGCGCGCCGGCGCCGGCCTGGTGGCCGGCGTCCTGACCGGCGCGGCCGACCGGCAGACGCTGACGGACGCGGGTGTCCACGTGGTGCTCGGCTCGGTCGCCGAGCTGCCCGCCCTCCTCCTCAGTTAGGCGGCTGCTCCTGGTCGCGGCCCTGTTGGCGCCTGCGCAGTTCCTCCTCACGGCGGCGCAGGTCGGCCTCCCAGGCCTGCAGCATCTCGGTGTCCTCGCGCTGGTTGCGCGCGGCGATCCGGCGCAGGAACTCCGGATCGTCGTCGGGCGCCAAGGTTGGCTGGGGGCGTTCCGCTTCGGGGAATCCGTTGCCGGGCCGCCAATGCGGGCGCCTGGAGGCGTCGCGTTCGGGGCGGCCCGCGATGAACCACGCGATGCCGCCGACTGGTGAGAACAGCAGGATGATGAAGACCCAGGCCACCCGAGGAAGGGCACGGATGGCGTACTCGTCCACCGACAGGCAGTCGATCAGAGCGATCACCATGATCGCGAGGTCGGCGAGGGCGAACAGGGGGATGAGACGACCCATGCGCTCAAGATAGTAGGACGAGCGCGATCGCGAGGACCGTGAATCCGAGCACAATCGTCGCCAGCAGCGCCGGCTCGCGCCGCGCCACGGGTACCGGCTGGCGCGAGAGTGCCTGTACCCGCCACCGGGCCAGCGCCGCGAGCAGCAGCCAGATCGCGCCGGCCGCCAACGTACCCGCCACCCACCAGGGCGTCAGTCCAGTGTGGAGCGCCAACCGCGCGGTGAGTACCGCGACGACGGTGCCGGCGAGGAGGGTACGGGTCCACGCGAGCGCCGTACGCTCGGGCGCCCGGCCAGGCTCGGTCATGGAGTTGGAGGTAACCTCAGCGCCGGCCGGGCAGCACGGCGGCGAGGACGATCAGCACGCCACCGAGGCTCACGATCAGTGCGAGTATCGCGGGAAAGCGCGAGCGGGGCAGTTGCCGGTTGAGCCACATGGCCTGTTCGCAGCGGGCCCAGTGGTCGACCGCGCGCAGCGTCACCGCGGCACCCAGCAGCATCAGCCCGATCGCGATCGCCTCGCGCAGGTGCGGTACCCGCCAGGTGGGCAGGAAGCCGGCCACCGCGAGGCCGCCGCCGAGCAGGGCAAGCCCGGTGCGTATCCAGGCCAGGAACGTTCGCTCGTTCGCCAGCGAGTACCGGTAGTCCGGCCGGGTACCCTCCTCCGGCGCGCTCTCCGGGTGAAACCAGCGCCAAATCCCCTCGTACACGCGTTCATTATTTCGGGCCATGTGTCGCCGGCTTCGAGTCGGGATTGATGTGCGGCATCCGCTCCCGCCCATCCGGCGGCGCGGCTTCGACGGGCATTTCGCCGGCCTCGTCGGTCTCCACCGTGCCGGGCCCCTGGAAGGTGTGGCCGCGCTCGCGCCCCTCGGCGTCGCCGCCGAAGACCCGCGAACCCTCCTCCTCGCCGTGGCTCTCCTCGTGCATGGGCGGCCCGTGGTGCAGTGGCGGCGGCGAGGTCATCTCCACCCGCTGGCGGGGCAGCGACTCGGGGTAGTTGTGGCGCAGCCAGAGGATCAGCCGCTCCCGTACCAGGCAGCGCAGGTCCCACAGGGACGGGGCGTCGGGCGCGCTGACCAGTGCCCGCAGCCGTACGATGCGGCACACCGCGTCGGTCACCTGCAGTACCCCGATCCGGCCGTCCCAGAGGTGGGTCTCGGCGAGGACGTTGCGTACCTCCTCGCGCATCTCCTCGACGGGCACGTTCCAGTCCAGCTCGAACTCGACCGAGCCCAGCAGCGATGCCTCGGAGCGGGTCCAGTTCTGGAACGGCGTCGAGGTGAAGTACGAGGTGGGGAAGATGAGCCGGCGGTCGTCCCAGATGTGTACGACCACGTAGGTGAGCGTGATCGCCTCGATCCGCCCCCACTCGTGCTCGACCACCACGACATCGTCGAGGCGCAGCGATTTGCCGAAGGCGAGTTGCAGCCCGGCGATCACGTTGCCGAGCACGGCCTGCGCCGCGAACCCGGCCACCGCGGCGACCACGCCGGCGGAGGCGAGGAGGCTGGTACCGATGATCCGCACCTGGCGGAAGGTCACCAGGATCGTGATGATCGCGATCACCGTTACCGCCACCGCCGTCGCCCGGCGCGCCAGGTTGACCTGCGTGCGCACGGTACGGGCGGTCCGGTTGTCCCGCACGTCGGTGCGGAACCGGGACAGCGCCGTCTCCTCGGTGACGAACAGCAGCGCGGTGAGCAGCCAGGCGCTGGACGCGATGATGCCAAGGTTGAGCACGTGCGTCAGCGCGGACCGCCAGTGACCGGTGAGGTCGGACTGGCGCAGCGCGAGGTCCAGCGCGGCGAACACGACCGTCGCCTGGAACGGGCGGTGCGCTCGTCTGGTCAGCAGCAGTACGAATTTGATCCGCCGACCCACGACGCGCAGGATGCGGTTGGTCACCTGGACCACGAGCAGGCCGATCAGCACTGCCCCGGCCACGATCACCAACTGCACGAGCACGTGTGCCACGTGCTGACGCTTACCCGCCGCCAGCCGGGTCCTACCCTGCCGCGTGATCGTGCCGTTGCGCTGCGTGCGGGGGTTCAGCTCTGCCGGAAGGTGGCCTCCACAGCTCGCCGTACCGACCGCGCCACCTGCCCGAACTCCCGCTCGTCGCGGGTGGCGAAGAGGATGATCTGCCGGCCCCGGTAGTCGGCGAGCAACTCGTACTGGGCCGGCCAGCGCCGGGCACAGTAGACGCCGACCAGGCACGGTATCGCCAGCGCCACCAGCGCCACCAGCCAGGCTCCCGGCGAATGGAAGGTGCCGAGGAAGAGCGCCACGACCGCAGACTCGGCCACCGCGATCACCAGGCCGACGATGACACCTGGGTGGGTACCGCCGCGAGCCTGGCGCAGGTCGATCAGATCGGCGATCTCGTACCGGTACGCCCCGGTCGTCAGGTACCGGCTGGTGACGGTCACCCCGTTGCGGTGGTAGTAGGCGATGACCCGCGGTACCGGTTCGGAAGTCATGGGTTCCTCCTTGTCCGTGTGCGCAGTCCGTGGGTGAACAGGAGCAAGCGCACATTTCAGGCATCCGATGCGCGGTAGCGCTCGGCGCCTGGCCGGTCGGTGCTTGTGAGATGTGGGTGGGGGAGGCTGCAAGAGCAAATCCGCGGGCGGTTGCTGCACCCGCGGCGACGCTAACGGCGGGTCGAGTTCTCACCGGGCATGTAGATCTCCGGGAAGCCTTCGCGGGGGTGGGGATGCGTCGACGGCGCTGTCGCCTTAACGTCCATTAGCGCTCTGTCACCCGCAAGATGCAAGTGCAATGTCCGACCGTATCTTGCACCATCAGGGAAAGGCTGCGTACGCTCCTGCATTGATGGCTACGAAGCCCAGTCCGACAATGCTGCGCCGGCAGCTCGGTGTGGAGCTGCGCCGGCTGCGCGACCGTGCCCAACGAACGGTCGCCGAGGTAGCGGCGGAGCTGGGCTGGTCGGAATCGAAGCTGAGCCGGATCGAGACGGCCAGCACCGG
>JBPYFB010000126.1:0-8809 GCA_051986465.1 Rugosimonospora sp. | reverse complement strand
CGCCAACCCATTCGCCAACCCATCCAACTGCGCATACGTCAACGACCCGCCATCCCACACCACCGCAACCGCATCCGGACAACGCCCAACCACCGCACCGAACAACCCCAACACCGTGCCATCCGGCACCACACACGAAGTCCGATTCCACCCCTCCAACACCAGACCACGCTCAACCGCACCCAACAACGGCAACCGACCCACCGGCAAAGCCGGATCGGCAACGATCCCGCGCAGCAGCGTTTCCAGGCAGCCGGTCAGGCGCTCGATGGTCGTCCGGTCGAACAGGTCCGTGCTGTACTCGACCGTCAGGTTCAGCCCGCCGTCGCGCGGCAGGAACTCCAGGACAAGGTCGTACCGGGCGGCAGGCCGGGGCAGGTCGTACCCGCTGACCCGCAGCCCCGCGCCAGACCACTCCGGTACCATCGCACTCTGCAGCACCACGACGGCCTGTACCAGCGGTGTGCGGCTGGGATCGCGCGCCGGCGCCACCTGCTCCACCACCCGGTCGAACGGGGCCTCGTCGTGTGCGAACGCCTCCAGCACGGTCTCCCGCACCTGCGCGAGGAACTCCGTGAACGGTTGCGTTCGGAGCGCCTGCGAACGCAGCACCACCGTGTTGACGAAGAAGCCGACCAGGTTCTCCAGTTCGGCGCTGCGGCGGCCGGAGGTCGCCGTGCCGATCGCCACGTCGGGCTGGCTGGCGTACCGGGACAGCAGCACCTGGACCGCCGCGACCAGGGTCATGAAAAGCGTCGCGCCGTGTTCCTGGCCGAGGTTGCGCAGTTGGTGCACCAGATCCGCCGGCAGGTCGCGGCGCAGCACGGCTCCGGCGGTGCTCCGCAGCACCGGTCTCGGCCGGTCGGTCGGCAGGTCGAGTACCGGAAGGTCGGCCAGCCGGTCGCGCCAGTACGCGAGGTCCCCGGCGAGAGTGGCGTCGGTGAGCCGGTCCCGGTGCCACACCGCGTAGTCCGGATAGTCGATCGGCCGCTCGGGCAGCCGCGGCTCGGTACCGCCAACCGCCGCGCCATACCGTTCCAGGAGTTCGTCAACGAGCAGCCGGACCGACCAGCCGTCGGTGACGATGTGGTGCTGGCTGAGCAGCAGCACATGCTCGTCGGCGGCGAGCCGGACCAGCACGGCCCGGGTGAGCGGGCCGCGCCGCAGGTCGAACGGGACGGCCAGCTCGCCGGCGAGTACCCGCTCGACGGCCCCGGCTCGATCGTCGTCTACAGTGGACAGGTCTACTGTCCTTAGGGGAATATCGCTGTTGACCGCGATCACTTGCACGGCTTGGCCGTCGACCGTGTCGAATGTGGTACGTAGCGAGGCGTGTCGCGCCGCCAGCCCCGCCAGGCAGGCACGCAGGGACGGGACGTCCAGCGCTCCGGACAGGCGCAGCCCGATCCCCGTGTTGTACTCCGAACCGCCGGGGCTCAGATCGTCCAGGAACCGCAGCCGTCGCTGCGCCGGCGACAGCGGCAGCATCAGCTCGGCGCCCTCGGGCGCGGAGCCGGGCACCGGCCCGCTCGGCTGGGCCGCCACTGTGCCGGCGCCCGGCACAACCGCCGGCGACGACTCCACAAGCCGCGCGAGCCGCGCCACGGTCGGCGCGTCGAACAGCGCACGGCCCGGCAGCGACAACCCCAGCGCCGCCCGGATCCGGGACAGCACAAGGAAAGCGAGGATCGAGTCGCCGCCCAGCTCCAGGAACGGATCGTCCACGCCGACCTCGTCCAGCCCGAGCACCTCGGCCCAGACGCCGGCCAGCCGCCGCTCAAGCTCGGTACCAGGCGCGCGGCCCCCGGCGCCCCGATCAGCAGGTGGCTCCGGCAGCGACCGCCGGTCCACCTTCCCGTTGGGGCTCAACGGCAAGGCATCCAGCGGCATGATGACCGAAGGCACCATCCAGTCCGGCAGGCAGCCGGCGAGCAGCGCGCGCAACCGGGCCGATTCAACGGCCGTACCCGCGGCCGGCACCACGTAGGCCACCAACCGGTTGAGGTCGCGGCGATCCCGCCGGGCGACCACCACCGCGTCGGCAACGCCAGGGTCGGCGCGCAGCACCGCCTCGATCTCGCCGGGCTCCACCCGGAAGCCACGGATCTTCACCTGTTCGTCGGCGCGACCGAGGAACTCCAGGTCGCCAAACGCGTTGTACCGCACCAGATCGCCGGTGCGGTACATCCGCTCGCCCGGTTCGCCAAAGGGGTTGGCCACGAACCGCTGCGCGGTAAGGCCGGGCCGGTTCAGGTACCCACGGGCCAGGCCGGCTCCGCTGACGTAGAGCTCCCCAGGCTCCCCGGCCGGTACCGGGCGCAGCGCCGCGTCCAGCACGTGCGCGCGCGTGTTCGGTATCGGCCGGCCGATCGGCGGTACCCCGCCCGGAGTCAACGGTTCGCTCCAGGTGGACACCACGGTCGATTCGGTCGGGCCGTACGAGTTCACCATGCGACGCCCCGGCGCCCAGCGCGCGACAAGGTCGGCCGGACACGCGTCGCCGCCGACGATGACGGTACGGAATGCGGGCAGCCCACCCCGCGCGACGTGCTCCGGTACCGTCGCCAGCGCGGCCGGTGGGATCAGCGCGTGGGTCACCTCCCAGCGCCGCAGCACGTCGGCGAGGTGGTCGCCCAGTAGCGGCCCGGGCGGCGGTACCACCAGGGCCGCGCCCAGCGGCAGCGACATGCACAGCTCGAGTACCGAGGCGTCGAAGCTCGGCGAGGAGAACTGCAGCACCCGGTCGCCTGGCGTCACCGCGTACTGCCGGGCCTCCGCGGCCGAGAAGTTCGCCAGGCCCTGGTGCGAGACGACGACACCCTTGGGTCGCCCGGTGGAACCGGACGTGTATATGACATACGCCGGATGCTCCAGTCGCAGCGGAGTCAATCGTTCCGCGTCGCCCACCTCGCCGCTGGCCTGGCTGTCTACTGTGGACCTGACGGCCGGGTCGTCAAGGACGACCACCGCCGCGTCGCCGGTCGGCGGCAGCTTGCCGACCAGCGCGGCCAGCGTCACGACGATGACCGGGCGGGCGTCCGCGAGCATGAACTCGACGCGCTGCGCCGGATAGCCGGGGTCGACCGGCAGGAACGCCGCCCCCGCCTTTGCCACGGCCACCTGGGCCACCACGATGTGCACGGAGCGCGGCAGCACGAGCGCCACCACTCGTTCCGGCCCGGCGCCGCGCCCGATCAGTAGGCGGGCCAACCGGTTGGCCCGCGCGTCGAGTTCCGCGTAGCTCAGTGACCCGGCGTCCGACCACACCGCGGTCTCCTCGGGCGCCCTGGCAACCACGGCGGACAGCAGTTGCGGCAGCACGGCCGGCTCCACCGTGTCACCCTCGCCGGTGGTCCCGACCGCGATGTCCTGCATGACCATGTTCCAGGCACCTCCTGGGCGCGCGACCGCGATCCCGCGGCGCGAGAGGATGTGAAGACTTCAGTGAGGGGTCAGGCGATGCGCACGTGCCCGCGTTCCCGAACCCGCTGGCGGCGCCGGCTCGCCAGCCGGCCGTCGAGCTGGATCGCCTGTACCGCACCGGTTCGCGGATCGCGAACGAAGCGCCCGCCGAGCACCTGCCGGCCGGAAGCGGGATCCCGCACCGAGAACACGAGGTTCTCGTGGCAGGTGAGCCGGGCAAACGCGTCGCCGTCGACCGACAGGTACAGGCCGCCGCCGCGCGACTCCACCACGTACGACATGTTGGCGTTCACGTAGGTGCCGGCGCAGTTGGGCTGCGCCGGGACCGTTCGCGCGGGCGGCACGGCGGGGCGGGGCGGCGCGATCGGCAGGTCGGTACCGGCCAGCACACCGAGCAGG
The DNA here is from genome assembly GCA_051986465.1 of Rugosimonospora sp. GTDB lineage: Bacteria > Actinomycetota > Actinomycetes > Mycobacteriales > Micromonosporaceae > DATEJJ01. Next base: position 4,987 of record JBPYFB010000126.1, on the reverse strand, counting down.
TCGCGCCACAGTCCGGTACCCGTGTTGGCATTGCTGGTGAACGCGACGACCCAGCCGGCGTCCGGATCGACGCGCAGGTGGCAAGAGGTACCGTCGCCATTGCCGTCGTGCCCGACCCACCGGCAACCGTCCACATCGAACACCGCGAGGCCGAGCCCCCAACCGTCGGCCAAGCCAAACGGCTCAGCGACCGGCACGGCCTCGCGCATGGTGGCGGCGTGCGCCGCCGGCAGCAGGCCCGCCCCACCATCGCCCAGATGCAGCCGGCCCAACGAAACCAGATCGGTGGCGCTGGCCGCGAGCGCGCCCGCGGCCGCCTCCACCCCGGCCAGCGACTGGCGTACCGGACGGACCCGCCCGGCCGCCACGTTGACCGAGTGCCCGGTGGCCACCGCTCGACTGCCGGCGGACGCGCCCGACCCGACGATCGCCGCCGCCTCGATGTCCAGCGGCCGCAGCAGGATCGAGTCCAGCGCGCTCCACCAGTCCATCCCGGTGACCGTCTCGATCAGGTACCCGACCAGAACGAAGCCGAGGTTCGAGTAGGAGAAGCCGGTACCGGGCGGCAGCACGAGGTCGGCGGCGCGGCAGTGGTCGCGCACATACCGGCGTACGCTCGCGGTCGCGACGTCCTCCGAGTCCGGACCGGTTGGCAGGCCCGCGGTATGGCTCAGCAGTTGGCGCAGGGTCAACTGCTCGCCCAGTTCGCCGAGTTCGGGAAGGTGGTCAGAGACCGGCGCGTCGAGCTCCAGGTCGCCGTCGGCCACCAGCACCATGGCGAGGGTGGCGGTGAACGCCTTCGTGACCGAGCCCGCTGGTACCGCCGTGTCGCGTGTCATCCGGCGGCGGGTGCCGTACTCCGCTTCGCCGAACTCGACGGCGACGGTGCGTCCGGCGTGGTGGATGGCGAGTTGTGCCCCCGGGACGCGGTGTTCGCGGGCCAGCGCCGACAGTTTTCCGCCGACCAGCGGCAGAACGTCTGGTACCTGCAGCACGTCAGTCACGGGCGGTCCTCCCGAGTTGTATGGACGCGCGCCGGCGACTCGACGACGACCAGCGTCCTGTGTCGGCCGGCGGTCGTCGCCGAGTTCGAGCCGCTCCACGTCATACGAAGAGCGATGTCGCCAGCACTTTTGGTGCTAACCCATCGTCGGACGGCTGGTCCGAGGTAACCAGTAGGGTTGGTCACGCAAATTTGGTGACAAAGATGAGGTTTAGCGGGCGGCGGCAGGGGCAACGGCGCGCCGGTATTCCGCGCGGCGGGTCGAGGTGCGTTCGAGCCTGGTCGAAACACGTACCGGTGAAGTTCTCTGGGCTGTCAGGCGGCGGCCATGCGGGCATCACCCGGATCGACATTGATGCTTGGCAGGCGCCGTTGCAGCGCTGGGGGTACGACTGAGGAGGTTGTGAATGCGTCGATACGACCGACGCCGGACTGCTCTGGCAGGCGCGGCGACCCTCATGCTCGCCGCCGCCGTCGCGGTACCCGGGGCATCCGCGAACGCTGCGCCCGCTGGCGAGAACGGTCTACCACTTGGCGCGCCGGGCCTGCCGCAGACCGTCTCTGTCGAGGACGTGCTGCCCGGGGTCACGCTCACCACGTACCTCCGGGGCACCGCCTCGGCCAACGACTTCTGGTATGTGCGGGCGGGTTTCGCGTGCCGACCACGCTGGTTCAGCAGGACGTCACGTGCACCAACCCGGATGAGTTGGTCGCGTTCGATGCCACGTACGGTGCAGCGGCCGAGGCGGGTACCGGCGTCGAGGCGGTACTGGACGGGCACGGTGTAGTGCAGGAGTTGCGCGAGACGCGGGGCGGACCGATCCCGGCGGGCGGGCAGATCGTCGAGGGCATCGGTACCGGCGCGGACTGGCTGCGCGCCCACGCCGCCGCCGGTACCCGACAGTGCCTGCACGAGTCGCTGACGGAACCGCGCGGGTCAGCGGTACCGCTGACCCCGGGCACCGACGTCGTCGGTGGCGGTCCCTACCTCGTCAAGGACGGCCGCCAGTTCGTGGACGCCTTCACCGAAGGCTTCGAGCATCCGGCCGACCCGAGCTTCTACTACGCCTTCGGGATCAGCCGCAACCCCCGTACCATGGCCGGCGTCACCCGCGACGGCGACCTGCTACTGGTCACTGTGGACGGTCGGCAGCCCGGGTACAGCGTCGGCCTGAGCTTCCCGGAGGAGGCCCGGCTGATGCAGGCGTTGGGCGCGGTACAGGCGCTCAACCTGGACGGTGGTGGTTCCACGGCGATGGTGGTGGGCGGCACCCTGTTGGGCCGGCCCTCCGACGCCACCGGTGAGCGTCCGGTCGGCGACGCCATCATGGTCTTCGCCCGAGCCACCCCATAAGGACCCAACGAAGCGCTACCCGGACACGATCTGCGTGATACGCCACTCGACCGCTGTGCGTCACCGCTGCCGGCCCGTCGACGTCAGATCCGGGTACCTTCGGCGAAGACTGCGCGGATACTGTGCAATACGTCAAGCTCGGCGAGGCGGTTGCCGTCCACGGCGAGGATGGGGTACCGGTACCCCGGCGGCCGCCGCGGTCAGCCGGTCGCCCGCCGGTAGCGCCACACCGCCGCGGGTACCGCGGCCAGCAACACCACGAGCCATACACCCGCGTGCCAGATCGCGGTGGCGGTTGGCCCGCCCAGGCACAGTGCCCGCAGCGCGTCCACCACCACAGTGATCGGGTTGACTTTCGCGAAGGACTGCAACCAGCCGGGGAAGGTGGCCACCGGGACGAACGTGGAACTGGTGAACACCAACGGGATGAACGCGAGCAGCCCACCGATCCCGGCGGCTTCCGGGTCGCGCACCAGCAACCCGAGCAGGCCGAAAACCCACGACAACGCCAAACCCACCGCCAGCGCCAACCCGAGCGCGGCCACCGCGGCGGCGGCGCCGGCATGGAATCGGAACCCGATCCCCGCGGCCAGGCCGCTCATCAAAAACAGCACGAACAGGTTGCGTACCGCGTCCGCGACGGTCCTGCCACCCAGGACGGCGGCACCCGCCATCGGCAGCGACCGGAACCGGTCCACCATCCCGGTGGCCCGGTCCTCCGCCATCGCCACCCCGGTCTGCGACGTGCCGAACCCGAGCGCGAGTACCCATATGCCCGGCAGCGCGTAGTCGATGTAACGGTGTACGCCGGGCGGATGCACCGCGCCACCCCACGCGTAGGTGAACAGCAGCACGAACAGCACCGGCTGGACGGTCGCGAACGCCAGCAACGTCGGTACCCGCAGCAGGCGCCGCAGGTTGCGGGCCGTCACGGTGGCGATGTTGGCCAGTACCCACCCCAGCCCTCGCATGTGGACAGTCGATGCGGTCATCGCGCCACCCCCGCGGCTTGACTGTCCGCTGTGGATGGTTGACCGGTCAGCGTCAGGAACACGTCGTCGAGGGTCGGTCCGCGCAGCGCCAGCTCGGCGACGCCCAGCCCGCACGCCGCCAGCCGCCCGGCCACGTCAGCCAGTGCCGCCGGCCCGCCGGCCACCGCGACCACCACCCGACCGGTCGCATCGTCCACACGCGACAGTCCCGTACCGGCACCCGCCACCGCCCGGACCACCGCACCCGGGTCCACACCGGGCGCCGGTACCAGCTCCACCCGCTCGCCACCGACCTGGGCCTTCAACTCCGCCGGCGTACCGGCCGCGATCACCCGGCCCCGGTCCAGCACCGCCACCGTGTGCGCGAGCCGATCCGCCTCCTCCAGGTACTGCGTGGTCAGCACGATGCTGGTACCCGCCCCGGTCAGCTCGCCCAGCAGCGCCCACAAGCCGGCTCGGCCGCGCGGGTCCAGACCGGTGGTCGGCTCGTCCAGAAACAGCACCGCCGGAGCGGTGACCAGGCTGGCCGCCACATCCAGCCGCCGGCGCATCCCGCCCGAGTAGCTGCGGGCGGTACGGTCGGCGGCCCCCGTCAACTCGAACAGCTCGACGAGCCGCTCGGCCCGCCGCCGCGCCGCACCCCGGGTCAGACCGCTCAGCCGGCCGACCATGTGCAGGTTCTCCCGTCCGGTCAGATACCCGTCCACCGCCGCGTACTGACCAGACAGGCCGATGCGCGCCCGCACCGCCGCCGGGTCGCGGACCACGTCGAAGCCCAGCACCGCCGCGCGGCCGGCGTCGGGGCGAAGCAGCGTGCACAGCACCCGCACCAGCGTCGTCTTGCCGGCCCCGTTGGGACCCAGCAGACCCAACACCCGACCTCGGGGCAGGCTCAGGTCCACCTCGTCCAGCGCGGTGACCGCGCCGAACCGTTTCACCAACTGGTCCGCGAGGATCGCGGGCTGCTCGACCATCAGCCACCCCCCGTGCGCACCCATAGCTAGGTTAGCTACCTATAGAGCGGACAGTAGCATACCTACGTATCGGGCGGGTAGGCTGAAAGACGTGAAGGCCGAAGCCCAGATTCTCAAGGGCCACCTCGACGCGCTGCTGCTATCCACACTGCACGACGGACCACGGCACGGATACGCGGTAAAAGACGCGCTGCGCGAGGGCAGCGGCGGCCGGTTCGACCTGCCCACCGGCACCGTCTACCCGGCCCTGCACCGGCTGGAGGCAGCCGGACTGATCACCGGCACCTGGTCCATTGTGGACGGCAGGCGGCGACGCAGCTACCGCCTGACCCCAGCCGGCGCCACCCGGCTGCGCGCCGAACGCGGCAACTGGCGCGAATTCGCCGCCGCCGTCACCGCCCTGCTGGAGCCGCCACCATGCCCAGCCACCCGCTGATCGACGCCTACCTGGCCGACCTGTACCGACGACTGCCCTCCGACGCGGTGGACGAACTCGCCGACGGACTCGCCGAAGCCTGGCAGCACCACCAGCAGGCCGGACTCGAACCGGCCGCCGCCGCTCGCGCCGCCATCGCCGAATTCGGTACCGTCACCGAGATCACCCACGCCTTCATCGTCCACAATCCACATCGCCGTCTCGCCCGCCTACTGCTCGGCACCGGGC
>JBPYFB010000125.1:0-16417 GCA_051986465.1 Rugosimonospora sp. | reverse complement strand
GCCAGCCAGCGGTGAACCGTCGCGTCGTGGTTCGCTACTCACTAACGATGGACTCAGGCGCGGACGCGATGGCGGTACCGGCCCGGCTGCGGTGGCCGGCGGCCGCTGCCGTGCCCGCCGACACGGTCGAGGACGAGGTGCTGCTGCGGCGCATCGGCGACGGTGACGGTGACGCGCTGGCCGCGCTGTACCAGCGCCACGCCGGCCGGCTCTTCGGCTTCCTGCAGCGCTGTGTCGGGGACCCTATGGTCGCCGAGGAGGTGCTGCAGGACACCTTGCTCGCGGTCTGGCGGTCGGCGGACCGGTACGCGGGGCGGTCCAGCGCGCGTACCTGGCTGTTCGGGATCGCCCGGCGGCAGGCTCACAACCGGTTGCGGGTACGGCAGCCGCCGTTCGTCGCGCTGGACAGCCTGGCGGACCGGGCCGATCCGGCCCCGGGACCGGAGCAGCACGCGATCGCCGCCATACAGGGGGCGGCGGCGGCCACCGCGTTCGCCGGGCTGGCCGCGACGCACCGGGAGGTGCTCGCGCTGGCGTTCGCGGCGCGGATATCGCACCAGGAGATCGCGGAGATCCTGGAGATCCCGGTGGGCACGGTCAAGAGCCGGCTGCACCACGCGCGGGCCGCGCTCGCAACGGCGCTGGCCGAGCGCGGGTATCTGGAGGAGCTGTGATGACCGGACACTGCGCAGACCTGCTTCCCGAGTACGCGGCCGGAAGCCTTACCGGTGCCGAGCGCGACGTGGTACGCGTACACCTGAAGGGTTGTCGGGAGTGCCGGGCCGAACTGGCATCCTGGGAGGCGGTGGCCGGGGTGGTCGCGAAGGCCGCCCCCACGCTCGTGCCGCCGGCGGCCGTGCCGGGCGTGCTGCACCGCGCCGCGCTCATCCCGCAGCCGGTGCCCGCCGGGCGGCGCGGGGTCCACTTCGGCGCGCAACTGCTGCGCGCCGAGCTGCGTCTGGTCCGCCCGGCCGTGTGGCTGGCCTCGCTGCTGGTACTCGCCTGGACCGTTGGCGTCGCCGCGCTGGCCGGCGGGGTATGGGCCCGCACCGGGCTGTCGCTGGCGGTCCCGCTGGTGGCCGCGGCAGGCGTGGCCGGGGTGTACGGGCCGCACCGCGATCCGTCCTTCGAGGCGCTGGCCGCTACGGTGACATCGCCGCGGCTTGTGCTGATCGCACGGGTGACCTTGGTCTTCGCGTACGACCTCGCGCTCGCACTCGCCGCCTCGGCGGTAGTGCACCTGGCCGCGCCGCCGGTGCGCCTGGTCGACCTGGTCACGTCCTGGCTCGGGCCGATGGCGCTGCTGTCCGCACTGAGCCTGCTGCTCGCCCTGTGGATCGGGCCGAACGTGTCGGTCGCGCTGGCGATGGCGGCGTGGGCGCTGCGGGTGGTCGTCCTGGTGCCCGAGTTCCGCGCCAGCCGCCTCGCGGCGTGGGTGCGCGACGCCTGGGCGACCACCCCCGGCACCGCTGTCGCCGCGATCGTGCTGCTCGCGGCGGCGCTCGCGGCGGCCCGCCGCCGGCCGGCCGGCCATTCCGGGTCCACCGGTGAACCGCTGCGCGGCTGACCGCTACTCACCTGGCATGAAACCTCTGGCGCTGTGGTGGCACGAGGTCCGCCGGGCCGGCCTGGCGGCGCTGCTGGCGCCGCCGGTGGCCGGCGCGCTGGTGCTGCTGGTCGCCGTCCTCGGCGCCACGAGCGGCAATGTGTCCACAAAGGACACTGCCCGCACCCTGTACGGGCTGCTCGAAATGGCGCTGCCGCTGGCGGCCGGGATCGGGGCGGCTGGCCTGGTCGGCGCCGATCCGTCGGTGGAGCTGCAGATGTCGGTACCGACGGCGTACCGCACCACGATCCTGCGGCGCCTGGTGGCGACCATCGGCTGGGTCTCCGCGATTGCGTTCGTGACGGTGGGCGCGATGCTCGCCACCGGTTGGTGGGCCCGGTGGCCCGCGCCACACGGGCAGCTCACCTGGATCGCGCCCACCGCCTGCCTCGCCGGCCTCGGGCTGCTGCTGGGTGTGCTGTCCACGAGTCCAGCTCTGGCCACCAGCGTGGTCACCGTCGTGTGGCTGTTCGACTGGGCGGCCGCCGGCATCCTCAGCCAGTACGGCTGGGGGCGGTGGCTGGAGCTGTTCGCCACCACACACGCCATGCCCGCGCGGCACTGGACCGCGAACCGGCTCGGGCTGCTCGCGACCGGGGCGGCCATGACTGTCGGTGCGTGGCTGCTGCTGCGCCACCCGGACCGGCTGCTGACCAAGGAGACGCAATGACCGCCTTCGCCGCGACCCTGCGGTACGAGCTGCTGATGCAGCTGCGCAAGCCGACCGTGTGGATCGCCACCCTGGCGCCGTTCGCGCTGTACACCGCGCTCATCCTGTTCGGCCTGGAGCGGGGCGGGCTGGACCAGATCCGGCACGACACCGACCCAAAGGTGTGGATGATCCTCGTGCTCGGCTCGTTCACATCGCCGCTGACGATCGTGTCCGGCATGGTGCTCGCCGACCGCCTCGCCCGGGACCGGAAGCTGCGGGTGTCGCCGGTGCTCGACGTCACCCCGGCCAGCCGCACCGCCCGGCTGGCCGGCAAGCACCTCGGCGCCTGCGCCGCGACCGCGGTACCGCCGCTGTTGATCTACCTCGCCGTGTCCGTCGGGTTCGCGGTCTGGCGGTCCCGGCCCGGCGCGCTGTTCTGGGGTCCGATGACGTACCTCCTGATGCTGCTGCCCGCGCTGCTCGTCGCCGGCGCGCTGGCACTCCTCGGACCGCAGGTGATGCCGGTACCGCTGTTCCGGGTGCTGTTCGTGGGCCTGTGGCTGTGGTGCACCGTGCCGGCCGAGAAAAGAACGGGCGTGCCGTCGATCGCGGGTACGGTGCTGTCGCTCACGCTGGAGTACCCGCAGAAGGTCTTCTTCGGTATGACGCAGGGCAGCACCGGGCCGGTCGACGGCGTACTGCTCAACGTGCTGCGCCCCACCGCGACGCCGGGTACCGCCCTGCTGTCCATCGGGCTGATCGTCGGCCTCACCGTCGCCATCCTCGCCGCCGCCCGCGCGCTGCGGGCCCGTACCACCGATTAGGAGTACCGATGCGTCTCGAGATCGACGGCGTCACCAAGACGTACCGGGGGAAGGTCTGCGCGCTGGACGGTGTCAGCCTCTCCGTACCGGGCGGGATCCTCGGACTGCTCGGCGCGAACGGCGCCGGCAAGACCACCCTCATGCGGCTGCTCGCCGGCCTGATCCGGCCCGACAGCGGGCGGATCGCCGCCGGCGGCCATGACATGGCCACCGCCTCTGGGCGGCTCGCGGTGCAGCGGGTGCTCGGCTACCTCCCCCAGGACCTCGGTGTGTACCCCGACCTGACCGGCCGCGAGTTCCTCGACTACGTGGCGTTGCTCAAGGGTCTCGACGACCGCCGGACGCGGCGCCGCCGTGTCGGTGAGGTACTGGAGCTCGTGCACCTCACCGACACCGCCAACCGCAAGCTGCGCGGGTACTCCGGAGGCATGCGGCGCCGCATCGGCATCGCCCAGGCGCTACTCAATGACCCGGAGCTGCTGATCGTCGACGAGCCGACAGCCGGCCTCGACCCGGCCGAGCGGATCCGGTTCCGAACCCTGCTGTCCCAACTCGCCGAGCGCCGGACCGTCCTGCTCTCCACGCACATCGTCGACGACATCGCGCAAACCTGTTCCGACGTGGCCGTGCTCGGCCACGGCCGGCTCACCTTCCGCGGCACGGTCGGCGACCTCGCGGCGCGCGCCGAGGGACGGGTCTGGTCGGTGGTCACCCGCGGCCCGGCGCCGACCGAGGGCACGGTCGTCTCGGCGCTCCCCCAGGACGGCGCGATCCGGTACCGGGTCGTGTCGGACGCGCCGCCGATGGCCGGCGCCGAACCTGTCGCTCCGGTACTAGAGGACGGGTACGTGGCCATACACCGAGACGCGGTAGTCGCATCCGAAATCTGCACGTAGGCGACGCTCGCCAGACGCAACTGATGGGTACCGCCGCGACAGCCGCCGTGCGGGTGGGCTCCCGCCCGCTCGGAGATCGGGGCCCGCATCCCAGACCGACCTTGTTGAGCGTCAGGTGCGGCCGTTTCCCTCGACGCGTTCGTCCGACGAATTCGCTACCCGGCGACCGGAGCGCTGTGATACACAACCGACGTGCAAAACGTCTTGGAGTTCCCCGAGGTCCTGCGGCTGATCGAAGACCGCTCGGCCGCGTTCCGCGCCGCGATCGCGTCCGCCCCCGACCTTGACGTCCAGGTCCCGACCTGCCCAGACTGGACGCTGCGGGAACTGGCGCAGCACCTCGGCGACGGTCGCCGCCGCCAGGCCGCCATCGTCGCGGCGGGCCCGGGCGCGCAGCCACCGGCGAGGACGGACCCGAAGGGCGCCCCGACCGCGCCCCGCGACCGCGAAGCCCTGGACGCGTGGCTCGCCGAGTCGATCGAGCTCATGCTCGACGCGATGCGCGAGGCAGGCCCGGACCGCGGCTGCTGGACCTGGTGGGGCCGCTCGCAGGCCCCGGAGACCAGTGGAGCCGTGGCCCGGCACCAGATCCAGGAAATCGCCGTCCACACCTACGACGCCCAGCTCACCCAGGGGGCCGCACAGCCGCTGCCGACGGACGTCGCGCTCGAGGGCGTCGACGAGTTCCTGACGACCGTCGCGGCGACGACCGTCCCCTGGCCGTTCAAGCCGGCGACCATCGACCTGCACACGATCGAGGGCCGCTCCTGGCGCCTGACCCTCAACGCCGACGGCGTCCGCTGCGACGACCTCGCCGCCGACGCGGAGCCGGGCGACATGGCGATGCGAGGCGCAGCGAGCGACCTGGTCCTCTACTTCTACGAGCGCGTCCCGCTCGACGTCCTGGAGACCACCGGCGACACCGCGCCGATGGAGCAGCTCGCCGACTGGGACCCGAACGCGTAAGCGCGCCGTTGGGCTCGGGCTCCCACGACCCATGTGTATCCCCAGCGAGGGTTCTCTGCGCCAACCGGACCACCGGCGCCAGGATGGCCATGAACCCGGGTGAGTGTGAGGCCGACGAGGTCAGCCGGTTACCGGTAGCGTCGGCCTGCCGACGGGGACGGTGGCGCTGGCCGGGCCGGAGGTGACCGGTCGGCCCTCGGGGTTGGTGCCCGTAGCGACGGCGACGTTGGTGACGTGCCCCGCCTTGGCGTCAGCGGCGGTGATGGTGTGGTCAGGCACGGTACAGGTCATGGACTGCCCCGCCGCGAGCGTGGTGGACGGGCAGGCTGCCGGCCCGGCGATCGAGTCGGAGACGCAGATGTCGTGCACGGTCGTGGTGCCGAGATTGGTCACCGTCAGCGTCCAGCGGATGACGTCACCTTGGTCGTTCACGCCGTTGTGGTTGGTGTCGATGACATCGGCGGTCTTGGTCAGGCCGAGGCGGCTGGCGCCGGGCGCCGGCGCTGTTCGTCACCGTACAGGAGATCGACGCGCCAGCGACCGGGGTGATCATGATGGCGCCCGTAAAGGTGGCGTTGACGGGGAGGTTGGGCTGCAGATCCTGGGAGCGTCTGGCGGCGGCCGTGCAGGGCCGCCGCCCGATTTGGACATTGACGGTCTGGTGGCTGGCTACCCGACCCGGTAGCCCTCACCGGAGGCGAGCACCCGGACGGCGAAGCCATCCCGCTCGATCGACGCGTAGTCGTGCCCGGCGTTGCCGAAGAAGACCGCGAGGAAGACGAACGGCTCGGTGCCGACGTTGACGCTGCGGTGTGCCCAACCCGGCGGCACGTGCACCGCGCGGCCGGGTGGCATCTCCTCGACGCGCACCTCGCCGGTGCGGGTCTGCATGACAATCACGCCAGTGCCGGACATGCCGAGATAAAACTCGGCCGAGTCCACCACGTGGTGGTGTCCCTTGGTCATATAGAACTCGGCACCGACCCGGCCAGGTTCGATGATCGTCGTGCGGTAGATGAGCTGGCTCGCCTCGTGCGGCACGTCGGCCTCGAAGGCGCGGTAGATCACCGGGTCACCGGTGGCCGCCGCCACCGCGGCGGAATCGGCGTACGCCTCGGCCATGTGGCTCAACTGCCGCTCCACGACCAGGGCGTGCGGGTCCATGTCCCCGTTGACCATGTGCAGCGACGTGGCCAGGGGGAGCTGGACGTCGGTACTTGTCATGACGTCACCAGTTCGATGTCGAATTGGAATCGGTCCGCGCGGTAGACCGCGACGAACCACTCGAAGGGTTGCTGCCGGGCGTCCCGCGTCAGGCTCTGCATCACCAGGACCGGAGCGCCCGCTGGGATCTCCAGCAACTGCGCTTCCGCCGGCTCGGCGGCGCGGGCCTCCACCCGTCGCCGGCCGGTTGCCGGGCGGCAGTCGTACCGCTCAGCGAGCACCTGATAGAGGGACTTGTCAGTCATGTCGATGCCGTCCAGCCCGGGAAACCGGGCCGCCGGCAGGTGGGTATAGACGACCTGCGCGGGCGCGTCGTCGACGTAACGCACCCGGTTGAACTGCACGACGTCCGCGCCGATCGGGATCTCCAGCTGGGCGGCGACCCGGACCGTCGCCGGGAGGACCTTCAGCTCCAGCACCCGGCCGGTGACCTTCCGGCCCTGCTGGACCATCTCCTCGTGGAAGCCGGCCGCGCGCTGGATGAAGGTGGTGTCGACCTTGTGGTCGGCCACGAACGCCCCGACGCCCTTGACCTTGACGATCAGGCCCTCCTGGGCCAGCTGGTCGACCGCCTGCCGGACCACGGTCCGGCTGACCTCGTAGTGGGAGCACAGGTCTGCCTCGCTGGGCAGCTTGTCACCCGTCATCCACTCGTTGGCCAGTCGGTCGAGCAGGATTTTCCGCAGCTGGGAGTAGAACGGCAGCTCCGAGCGTCGGTCGATGCGGCGGGACGCGGCGGCCTGCGCCGCATCGGCCCGCGGGGATCCTGTCATGACAGGATGATAGGCATCCACTTTTCGCTGAGTCAACGCCCTGGTCACGTCACGGAGTAATAGCTGCCTTCACGCTCGCCGAGCTCGCCACCGCGTCCAGCGCTCGGTCGAACCTTTCCAGCGGTAGAACATCGGTGACGATGCCGTCGGTGCGCACCCGCCCGGTACGCAGTGCCAGCAGCGCCCGGTCGAAGCAGTGCGTCTGCGCGAACGAGCCCTTGATGGTCAGCTCCCGCGCGAAGATGTCGTACGGCGAGAACGGCACCCGATCCCCGGCATCGGCCATCCCGTACACCAGCACCGTGCCGCCGATCCGGGACAGCTGCGGCGCATGGGCCAGCACCGCGGGTGAACCGGTCGCCTCGACGACGACGTCGAAGCCGGATGGCGCGATGTCGCGCAAGCGCGCGATGCCCTGCTCGGGGTCACCGCGGTCGAGTTGGACGGCCGCGTCCGCGCCGAACGCACGGGCCAGCTCCAGCTTGTGCGCCGATGGCGCGGCCACCGTGAGCCTCGCGGCGCCGCCGTGGATGAGCAGCTGGGACAGCAGCAAGCCGGTCGGTCCAGCGCCGAAGACCAGCACATCCGAGCCGGGCCGAAGATCAAGCACGTCCACTCCGTGTACCGCGCAGGCCAACGGCTCGGTCATCACCGCCACCAGCGGGTCAAGCCCGGCCACCGGGAAGCACTTCTCCGCCCGGACCACCACCAGCTCAGCGAAGCCGCCCGGGCCGTTCACCCCGAGCGAATAGAAGTTGCGGCAGTACAGCGGCTGGTCCCGCCGGCAATACTCGCAGTAGCCACACAAGACGGTGTTGTCCGCGACGACGAGGTCCCCCACGCGCAGGTCGGACACACCATCACCGATGCTCTCCACCTCGCCCACCATCTCGTGCCCGGGGATCAGCGGGTAGCGGGCGAGGAAGCCGCCGGCGAGCAGGTGCCGGTCGGTGCCGCAAACCCCGGTTACGACTATTCGCAGACGCACCTCGCCCGGCCCGGGCCACGGATCCGCAACCTCCTGCACCCGGAACTCGTGTGGCCGCTCGAAGACGACTGCCCGCATGATGGTGTCCCTTTCCGCGCGATGGCTTCGGTACCGCTATGGCTTCAGTACCGCGCTATGGCTTCAGTACCGCCTTGACGACCCGGCGCCGCTCGACCGCCTCGAACGCCGCCGGCCAGTCCGGCAGCCCGAACGATGTCACCATCCACTCTGGAGCGATCCGGCGCGACCCGAGCAGCTCGGTCGCGGCCAGCCAGCCGGTGTGCGAGGAGGAGAGGGCGAAGCTGACCGTCACCGCCCGCTGCAGTAACGCGTCCCACGGCACGGCGATGGTCTCAGCGCCGCCGAAACCCAGGGCGAGCAGCCGGCCCCGCCGGCGCAGACAGGTGGCCGCCATGGCGATGGCGGAGCTCGTGCCGGTGGTGTCGACGACAAGGTCGGCGCTCTTCCCGCCGAGCCAGGCGGCGACCTCCTCCGGGCTAGCCGCCACCGCCAAGCCATGCGTAGCCGCCGCGGCGAGCCGGCCCTTGCTGCTCGCCCGGCCGACGACAAGCACCCCGGCCGCCCCGTACGCCTGCGCGGCGAGCGCGGACAGCAGGCCGAGCGGCCCGGCGCCGATCACCACGACCAGCCCGCCGGGCTCGACCGGCGCCTCCTCGTACCCGCTGCAGACCACAGCGAGCGGCTCGGCGAGTACCGCGGCGTCGTCGGGCACCCCGTCCGCGACCCGGTGCAGCAGATGCGCCGGCAGCCGCACCCGGTCGGCGAAACCGCCGTCGATCCCCCACCCGGGCGACCGCTTGTGCGGGCACAACTGAGCCCAGCCCCGCCGGCACAGCTGGCAGACGCCGCATGCGCCCGCGTGCGGCTCCGCGACGACCCGCCGCCCCCGCCACGCCTCGTCCACCCCATCCCCGACCTGCGCGACCTGGCCCAGGATCTCGTGGCCCAGCACAACCGGCGGCCAGTACGGGAACTCATTGGCGACGATGTGCAGGTCGGTACCGCAGACACCGGCGGCGATGACGTCGAGCACCACCTCACCCGCACGCGGCCGCGGGTCGGAGACCTCTCGCAGCTCGACGCCGTCGACCCCGCGTACCGTCTTGACGACCGCCTTCACGCGGCCGCCCCTTCGACCAGTACCTTCACCTGTGTTCCGTCCTTGAGCTGCGCAAACGCTGCGCCGACCCGATCCATCGGGACCACGCTCGTGATGATCTTTTCTGGGTCGATGGCACCCGCCGCGAGCATGGCGACGGCCGCGTCGATGTCCTCGGGCCGGTAGACGCGGACGCCGAGCATGGTCAGCCCGCGGAACATCACAGCCTGCAGGTCGATCGCGGCTTCGCCGCCGTAGGCGCCGACGATCACGATCTGCCCGCCCGGTACCACCAGCGAGGTCAGCATCGGCGCGACCGCCGGGTGCGCGGCGGCGTCGAAGGCGACGTCGGCGAGGGCGCCCTGGGTCTGCTCGGTGAGCGACGCGACCGGATCCGCCGGGTCGAGCAGCGCGAGACCGAGCGCCTCGGCGACCTTGCGGCGCCGCGGCGCCGGCTCCGCGACAAAGACCCGGCCCGCGCCGGCGCGCCGCGCGGCGAGCGCGGTCATCAGCCCCACCGGCCCGGCGCCCACCACCACCGCGGTCTCCCCCAGCCGCAGCGCCGACTCGCGCACCGCGTGTATGGCGACCGCGAGCGGCTCGGCGAGCGCGGCCACCCGCGGCTCGACGCCATCGGGAACGAGGTGCAGCCTGGGTGGGGGAACAGCGATCCGGCTGGCCAGGCCACCGTCCTCATCGATGCCGATGAGCCGCAGGTGCGCACAGACCCAGCTGCGGCGCCGCCGACAGGCGGCGCATTGGCCGCATGGCAGGAGCGGGTTGACCACCGCGAGGCGCCCGGCGAGTGCTCGGCCGGCGGCGGGCGCGACCCGGCCGACGATCTCGTGCCCCAGCACCAGCGGGAACTGAGCGCGGGGATGGTCGCCCTGCATGATGTGCAGGTCGGTTCCACAGAGCCCGACGTAGCTGACATCCAACGGCAGGCCGTCCCCGGTCGGATCGGGCCGCTCCTCGAGCCGGACCTCCCCCGGCGCGACGGCTACTAATGCTCTCATCCTGTCATCTTGTCATGACAGGATGCCCGCCAGTAAGCCCTGGCCGCGGCACCGCCGCCTGACGTGTGGAGTGCCAGCTCGCGGTTGCGCGATTCGGTGGGCGGATCAACCCGGGGTCAGCGCAGGGCCGCGGCGGCGTTCCGTTCGGACAGCGCGGCCACCAGTCGGTCGAGCCCGCCGGTGCGGCCGATCGCGCTGCCCACGCCCACCGCCGCCGCGCCGGCGTCGAGATAGTCGACGGCGGTGTCCGCGTCGATGCCCCCGGTCGCGACGAAACTGACATCGGGGAACGGTCCGCGCATCTCCCGCAGCCAGCGGGGCCCGAGCGTGCCGGCGGGGAACACCTTGAGCCAGGTGTGGCCGGTGGCCAGCGCCCGCTGCACCTCACTCGCCGTTGCCACACCCGGTACATGCGGCAACCCCGCCGCGCGGCTCGCCTCTGCCACCGCCGGATCGAATCCGGGCGCGACGGTGAACACCGCGCCGGACGCTGCCGCGACACGGACCTGATCGGCCGAAACCACCGTACCGGCGCCGCAGTGCTCGCCCCGCTCCCGCGCGGCGGCCGCGACCGCGGACAGGGTCGCCACGGCCTCCGGCGTCTGGATGGTCACCTCGACCACGCCCAGTCCCGTGTCCCAGACGGCGTTGGCCAGCCGTACCGCCTCTTCACGTTCGACGCCGCGCAGGATCGCGACCAGCGGCCGGCCGGCGAGGATGTCGGCAACGGTGGACATCGTGTCTCCCTTGCGGTCGGTGCAGGCCCGGTGTGGACTCTATCCCTTCGGTATGGGCAAGATCGCACTGGTCCGCCGGCGTCCCGTCGGAGTACGGCGCCCGACGATGGAGGATCCGACAACATGGCCGACAACATGACGCACCTGGACATCGTCGGGTTCGGCGAGGCGATGGTCCTGGTGGCGCCCGACGACGGGCGGGACCTGGAGCACGCCGAGTCGGTCGGCCTGCACGTGGCGGGCGCCGAGTTCAACGTGTGCGTCGCGGCGGCGGCGCTCGGTGCCCACAGCGCCTTCGCGAGCGTCGTGGGCGACGACCCGTTGGGGCGTCGGATCCGTACCGCCGCGGTGGAGCACGGGGTCGACGTCACGCTGCTGGACACAGCGCCTGCGCCGACCGGGGTGTTCTTCAAGGACATCCGGCCCGACGGCCAACGCCGGGTGCACTACTACCGCGCCGGGTCGGCCGCCTCGACCATGGACGCCGGCCTCGCACGCCGGATCCTGCGCGCGCGGCCGGGCATCGTGGTCGTCTCCGGCATCACCGCCGCACTCAGCGCCCGGTCCGCGGAGGCCGTCGAGGTGTTGATGCGGGAAGCCGGCGAGGCCGGGGTACGGGTTGCTCTCGACCCCAATCTGCGTCCGGCGCTCGGACCGATCACCGATCAGGCGGTGCGGCTGCTGCCGTTGCTGCCGCACGCGGACCTCCTGCTGCTCGGCACCGACGAGTCGCCGTACCTGTTCGGCAGCGACGATCCGGCCGAGGTGCTGGCCGCGGCGTCCGCCGCGGGCGTTCGCGAGACGGTGCTCAAGGCTGGCGCGGACGGGTGCTATGTGCTCGACGACGGCCAGCTACACCATCTCGCCTCCGCCGCGACCGTGGTCGTCGATCCGGCCGGCGCGGGCGACGCGTTCGCCGGCGGGTACCTGCTCGGCCGGGTGCGCGGCATGGGTGCCTTCGCGGCGGCGTGGTTGGGCAGCCAGCTGGCCGCCCGGGCGGTCGCTAGCCCGGGCGATCTGGTGCGGCTGACCGATCCGGCGATCGCCGAGTCACTGCTGAGCGCAGCCGAGTGGCTGCGCCCACCTACAGCCACAGCTGCATAGTCAGTGCTTGGCGCCCGGGTTCCGACCCGCCCAAGAGCTGCCCGGCACTCTCCGCGTAGATGCGGATCGGATCCGCTACCGCGCAAACTCTGCGCCACGAGCTGAGGCTTCCACGGTGAATCCCGGCAGCGCCGTCGGTTCCTGTCCTGTCCGCTCGAACCCTTCGGAGTCCGGACTTACTTCGGGTACGTCGTGAGCGCTTGTCCTTGCCGCACCACAGTGGCGGCGTTCACGTGATCATGGCGGATGATCTGGCAGTGTCGATGTCCGGGCTCCGTGAGGCTGGGGCTTTTCAGGACCCGGGCAGGGAGTCTGTCAGACTGCGGTGGTGACGACCGAGGTCGACGCCATGTTTCACGGCGGGTACTGATGCTGCTGCGGCTGCTGGCCTTCGTCCTGCCCCTGGGTCTGGACTCGTTCGCGGTGGCTGCGGCGGTCGGCGCGACGGGGAAGCTGACCGGACCGGCGCGGTGGCGAATCTCCGCCCTGTTCGTGATCTTCGAGGCAGGGATGCCGCTGATTGGCCTGGCCGTGGGTGCGCCGCTGGCCCGTGCCGTCGGTGACGTCGCCGACTACCTGGCCGCTGCCGCGGTCATCGCGGTCGGCGGGTGGATGCTCCTGCACAGAAACGACGAACGCGAGGAGGAACAGGCCGGCCGGCTGGTCGCCGCGCATGGCCTGGCCCTGATCGGCCTCGGCGTCAGCATCAGCCTCGACGAGCTGGCCATCGGCTTCAGCCTCGGTCTGGCCCGGCTGCCCACGGTACCGGTCATCGTGGCCATTGGCGTGCAGGCATTCGCCGCTGCCCAACTCGGCCTCCGGTTGGGAGCCCGCATCGGCGAACGGTTTCGGGAAGCCGCCGAACGCCTCGCCGCGGTCGCCCTGATCGCCCTCGGCCTGATCCTCATCGCCAAACGTCTGCTGGCCTAGCACCTAGCACCACAACCGAGCCAATCGCTGAAGCGCCGACCCCACGTGTCCCAAGCCAAGGCCAGCGCGCTCTACGACTACGTACGCGCCGCGGTCATGGAGATCCGGGCGGCGGTCGCGGCGGCCCGCCGTACGGGCCTGTCGGCGCCGGTGATCGCGGTTAGCCGCAAGGGCAGCGACTTCGGCCACGCCGTGGGGTACCTGTGCGGGAAGGACAGTTCCGTGCTGTGCGGGCGGTAGCGGTGGTGTGTTTACTCAGCTGCGGGGGGCGTACATGATGACGGCGACTCCGAGCAGGCAGATGGCGGCGCCGGCAATGTCCTATCGGTCGGGGCGGAACTTGTCCACAAGGATGCCCCAGGCAAGGGAACCAGCGACGAAGATGCCGCCGTAGGCGGCCAGGATCCTGCCGAAGTGCGTGTCGGGTTGGAAGGTGGCGACGAATCCGTAGGCGCCGAGGGCGACTACGCCAGCGGCGATCCACCACAGGCCGCGGTGTTCACGCCAGCCTTGCCAGACCAGCCAGGCCCCGCCGATCTCGGCGAGTGCGGCGAGCAGAAACAGCAGCAGGGAACGGGCGATCGTCACGAACGTGACGGTAGCGAGGTCGCCTGCCGGTCGTTCTCAGCGGGCGTCTTGGCGCAGGAACAGCTGCCGCCTGACGTGGTGGTGCACGTGTGGGCGTGGTGGGTGCGCCGCCGGTTCCACCACCAGACCAGGCCGGCTGCTGCGGCCACGGCGATGGCGATGCCGGGCAGGGCGGCATCGAGGGCGGCCCACCCGGCCCCGGAGAGGACTCCAGCGGCTAGCAGGATCGGAACCACGCAGCATGCGGCGCAGGTGATGCCGGCGAGCCCGGCCAGGCCGCCCGGTAGCAGGCGGCGGGAGCGGCGGCTGGTTCTGTGCGGCATGGGGGCTCCTGGCGGGTAGTCAGCGGCGGCGCGGGGCGCCGGTGGTCAGGGCTGGTGCATTGACGGGAGGCTGCGGGGCTCGGGATCACGGCGTCAGGGCGGCATTTCCGGCTCGCCCGGTCGCGGCACCGTTGGGACAGGCGCGGCGTTACTGTGCGCCATCAGCGTGAGGGCTGGGCGAGGTCGGCGAACGGCAGTGGGCAGCAGGCGCTCTCGGCGCAGGCCACTAGATCGTCACAGCCGGCGGCCAGCGCCGCGCGCAAAGTCTGCGCGACGACGGTCAGGTCGGCGATCTTCGCCTCGACCTCGGCGAGCTTGGTGTGCGCGCGTGCCTTCAGCCCGCGGTCGGAACCCTGCCCGTGCCGGTGTTTCCCGGCTTCCAGCAGGTCGATGACCTCCTCCAGGGTGAACCCGAGCCGCTGCGCTGCCTTGATCACCCGCAGTACCGTGACCGCCTCCGGCGGGTAGAGGCGGTGCCCGCCCGTGGTCCGTTGCGGTTCGGCGATCAGGCCACGCCGTTCGTAGTAGCGCAGCGTCTCCAGGTTCACCCCGGCTGCGGCGGCCACCTGCCCACTGCGCAACCCGCCGCGCGGCCCGCCCGTCACGCCCGTGCCCCACCGGCGGTCGCCCGCCTGGCCAGCCCGTCCAGCACGTCGATGTGCGCGGCTGGCACGGTTACGGTCATCACCAGCTGCCCGTCGCGCTCGTCGAAGGCGAACGTGAAGAACGAGCAGCAGGCGGTCTCCCGCGCGGCGAGATCCCGGGCGGCGGCCTCGGCCGGGCGGTCCAGTAGCAGCCGCAGCATGGTCGGCGCCGGTCGGTTGCTATCGCGCAGGGCGGCGGAGAATAGCGCGTCGAACTCGGCTACCCGCAGTGGCTGCTCGGCGGTGGGCAGGGTGCACGCCTCGGGCACCCACCCCTGAGACGACGCCGGGAACGGCTGTTTGGTGGTCATGCCTCGACGGTAGACCCGTACCGTAGTACGGGATGCAACCCCGCGCGGCCGGTTGGAACCGTGGATCGGACGCCTGCGGTTGGTGCCTACGTTCCCTCGGCCGGCATCGGGGTCGTTGGCGTCCGGTGCGCCGTTCGAGCGCGGTCAACTCGGCGAGGTCGAGCCGGCCGAGCAGGACGCGTCTGCGGCGCAGTTGCCGCTCCCGGGCCTCGTGGACCAGCCCGGCCGGGTGAGGCGCGCCGGCCCGCGTCGTGGTACCGCCGCCGGCCGCCAGCCCACGTATCCCTCGGCTGTCGTGACCGACTGAGGTCCAGCCCTCCGGAGGCGGGAGCGCCGGTACGGGTTTGCCCAAGGGCGTCGTCGGCTTGACGCAAGTGCTCTAGACGCCCTGAATGCAACCCGCTGGCACGAAGACATGAGTGCCTGCAACATGCCCCATCGAACGGACAGCCGGACCAACGTCGCCGCAGCGTCGGCCGTCCTCAGGTCCGTGAGTCACGCTAGGACCGCTCGGACGGCGTCGAGGTTGAAGCCCCAGGACGTGTGAAGTGCCTCATCGACGGCGAGCAGTCGTTCGGCTGCCTGTGCCGGCGTTTCGCCACGTTCGACGATCCTGGCAAGTTCCGCGCGCAGGGCTAGGAATGCGCTCGTCTCTGGATCGGCCGACGTTCCGGTACCCGATTCCGCACGCGGCTGCGGGGCAGTCCAATTGAAGGATCCGCCGTCGGTTACGGGCGCAGACCGGCTCTCGCCGTCAGCGGTGAGGCGCTCATCGTCGGCATGGTTGTGCAGGTAGTCCTCCCACTGGGCCTGCCGCCACCGGAACAGGTCGACACGCGGCGGCGCGGTTGGTACAAGGTCAATCTCGCCGTGCTCGGTGACGCCGCGGCGATCTTGTACGCGGAGATGTCGTACGCCTGGGCCGTGATGCCGTCGTTGATCGTCAGGTGCGGCCGCGCCAGGCCGTCCAGCTTCGCCATGCGGTCGAGCAACTCGTCGGCGAGTCCGTGGATCACCTGGCGATGCTCGCCGTGGATCTTCGCGTGCAGCCCGCAGAACGTGCTGAGCCCGCCCGCGGCGCCGGCGCCGCCGAGGAAGCCGTACCGCTCCAGCAGGATGGTGGACCGGCCGCTGCGAGAGGCGGACGCGGCCGCCATCAGGCCCGCCGGCCCGCCGCCGATGACGACGACGTCGAACTCGCCGTACACCGGAGTCCTCCGGCTGGCTCCACCACCTCCCGCGGCCGCGCGGCGCTCGCATTGTCCACATTGGACGGCAAGGGCTCGGCTGCGTCGGTCGCGAGCGCGTCCCGACGTTCCCGCCACGCTTGCCGCTCCAACGCCGATCACCTCCCGCGTCCTGGACCGGTCGGCGGTAAGCCCAAGCAAATCACGGCGGGTCCGCGTAAACAACATCATCGACAGATCGCACCCCTACACGATATGCACATGCTTCGATACAGCGTCAGAATGGGCTCATCGGTACGTGTCATCACTACCAGGGGAGGATCAGCCATGAAGAACCTTGTACCGATCCGGGCGGGCATCCTCGCGGTCACCGTGCTCGCAGTGCTGAGCCTGAGCGGCGGTGGTGCGATCGCACAGAATGCCGACCAACGGGCGCCGGGCGCTCAGATCCTCGGGAACCAGGACTCGAAGGCGTGCGCGCGCAGCAAGCACGACCTCGATCGCAACAAGCGCAACGTGGTCGCGTAC
>JBPYFB010000124.1:0-5797 GCA_051986465.1 Rugosimonospora sp. | reverse complement strand
CCAAGATCGGCGCAATTTCATTGAAATTGCGGGGTCCGGGGCGCCCCAACACCGCAACTTCAATGAAGTTGCGGCGATCTTGGGCGGGGCGGGGATCTTGGGCGGGGCGGCGATCTTGGGGTGAGGGAGGTGCGGGTGAGGCATGAGCGAGCTGTTGCGGCTGGACTCGGTGACCCGGCGGTACGGGGACCTCGTCGCCGTCGACGCGGTCAGCCTGTCGCTGGCACCCGGCGAGCGGCGCGTGCTCATCGGCCCCAACGGCGCGGGCAAGTCCACGCTGCTGGACCTCGTCGCCGGCGCCGCCCGGCCGGACTCCGGCCAGATCGTCTTCGCCGGCCAGGACATCACCCGGTTCGGCCCGGTACGCCGCGCCCGCCTCGGTATCGGCCGCACCCACCAGCGCCCGGCGATCTGGCCGGGACTGACCACATTGGACAGTGTGGCCGTCGGCGGCTGGCGGACCTCCTCCCCCGCCAGCCCGCACAGCGAACTCGTCCGGGCCAGCCTGCGGCTACTCGACCGCGTCGGGCTCGGCGACGCCGTCGGTACGAGAGCAGGTGAGCTGTCGCACGGCCAGCGCCGGCTGCTCGAACTCGCCGTCGCGCTGGCCGGTGCGCCCCGGCTGCTCGTACTCGACGAGCCGGCGGCGGGGCTGTGGCCGGCCGAGGTCGATCGGCTGGGTACCCTCCTCGCCGGGCTCTCCGCGGACATCGCGCTGCTCGTCGTCGAGCACCACCTGGAGTTCGCGTACGCGCTCGCGGACACCGTCACCGTGCTGCACGACGGCCGGCACGTCGCGACCGGTACACCCAGGAACATCCGCCGCGACCGCTCGGTCGCCCGCGCGTATGCGGGGTTGCCATAATGCTGACCCTCCACAATGTACAGGCCGGGTACGGCGGCGGGCGCGTCCTGCACGGCGTGAGCCTGCGGGTGCCTTCCGGTACCGTCACCGCCATCGTGGGGCCCAACGGTGCCGGAAAGACCACGCTGGTACACGCCATCGCCGGCCTGGTACCGGTCGGCGCCGGCAGCATCCGGTTCGGCTCCACCGTCCTTTCTGGACGCTCCGCGCACCGGATCGCGCGTACCGGCGTGGCCCTGGTACCGCAGGGGCGCCGCGTCTTCGCCAGCCTCACCGTCGCCGAGCACCTCGCGCTCGCCCGGCGGGTACGCGGCCCGGTGCGCTTCGACGCGGCCCGCGTGCTGAACCTGTTCCCGCGCCTGCGCGAGCGGCTGCGCCACCGCGGCGACCAGCTCTCCGGTGGCGAACAGCAGATGCTCGCG
Source organism: Rugosimonospora sp. (assembly GCA_051986465.1). GTDB lineage: Bacteria > Actinomycetota > Actinomycetes > Mycobacteriales > Micromonosporaceae > DATEJJ01. The sequence continues at coordinate 4,510 of JBPYFB010000124.1, read as the reverse complement.
ATCGCCCGCGCGCTGCTGCGCCAGCCGCGACTGCTGCTGCTCGACGAGGCGTGCGAAGGGCTCGCCCCACCGCTGGCCGCCCGCATCCGCGCCCTGCTCGGCGAGCTGACCGCGGCCGGGACGACCATCCTGCTCGTGGAGCAGGGCCTGGACGCCGTCCTGGACGTGGCTTCCCGGGTCGCGATCCTCGACCACGGCCGGCTCGTCGCCGATGCCGACGCGGCGGCGGTACGCGCGCATCCGGCGCCGTACGTCTCCGCCCTCAATGTCTACAGTGGACGGGAGCCACGATGACCCGGTACGCCTTCGACACCCGCGCCCCACACGCGTCGCTCCAGGTCGCGTGCCTGGAGCGGTACCTCGACCCGGTGACGGCACAGCGCCTGGCACCCCTGGTCCGCCCGGAGGCCCGCTGCTGGGAGGTGGGCGCCGGGGGCGGCTCGGTCGCGCGGATGCTCGCCCGATCGACGGGCCCCGACGGACTGGTGGTCGCCACCGACCTCGACATCGCGCAGCTGACCGGCTGCTCCGGCATGGTTGCGCGCCGCCACGACGTGCGGTGGGACCCGGCGCCCGAGGGCGGCCCGTTCGACCTCATCCACGCCCGCCTCGTACTGCTGCACCTGCCGGAGCGCCGGAACGTGCTGCATACCCTCGCGAGCGCGCTGGCACCCGGCGGCTGGCTGGTCGTCGAGGAGTTCGACTGCGTACCCGGACCGCGCGTGCTGCGCGCCGCGAATGTCGCCGCCGAGAAACTCTTTACACAGGTCATGGACGCGATGCTCGACGCGTTGCGGCAGCGCGGAGCCGACCTCGGCTGGGCCCAGGACGTGTACGGCGAGATGGCGCTGGCCGGGCTCACCGACATCGACTCGCAGATGCACGCGGAAAGCTGGCCCGGCGGCTCGCCCGGCGCCCTGCTGTACCAGGTGAACTGCCACCAACTGGAGCCGACGCTGCGCGAGGCCGGGCTGGATCTGGGTGTGCTGCGGATGTTCCGGATGCTGATGGACGACACGCAGTTCGCCGCGCTGTCGTACCCGTTCGTCTCGACCCGCGGCCGCCGCCCCCGCTAGGAGATTGCCGCCCTAGGCCGGTTTGCGCCGGATGTGGTAGTGCAGCACGAGGAACGGGAATCCGAACACCCAGAACGCGTGTTCCGCGCGCAGTTCACCACCGTCCACAAAGACATCCAGGCGCTCGCCGAAGCCGTGCACGGCGACCGCGGTCAGCTCGCGGGTCGGGGCGTCGATATGGGCGAGATAGTGGCCGGGGTGCGGCAGCTCCGTGCGGCTGGTGAGCGTCAGGCCGCCGTCGGGGCGCCCGTACGGCGCGAGGGTCGCGGTGAAGCTGGCCTGTGGCAAGGGAAAGCCGACGCTGACGTACCCGCGGTCCTCGTACCGGTAGGTGGTGTAGATGCCGACGTAGATGGGTTCGTCATTGTCCTCGTACGACCGGATCCAGCCGCGCAGGCGCTGGTCGGGCAGCGTGATGGTGTCGATCCGGCTGTGTACCCCGCGCAGCGCCTCCCGCTGGTTCATCGGTACGCTCGCCTGCCCGAGCGGGTGGGCCACGAACGTGCGGTACAGCAGGTAGCCGGGGCGTACCCACATCCGCCACTGCGGCACGATGTCCAGCGCGTACCGCGTGGTGTGCTCGTAGAACTCGCGCACCTCGGGGTCCACTGTGGACGGATCGAAGTCGGGACCGGCGAGCGCGTCGAGGGACTCGACGATACCGATGTCCGGTACGCCCGCCTGGTACTCGCCACCGAGCGTCTGCGCCAGTTCGCGCATGTAGCCGGTACCCACGTAGCTGGTGCGCGCCTCGCGCGGCACGACGAAGGGCAACTGCTCCGCCGGTACCCTCTCGGCAAGAAGGCTGAGTTGCGCGTCGCGGAACAGCGCCGCGGACAGCAGGCGGAACGCCAACACCGCCGCGCTGGCCATCACGGCGGCCGGCACCGACCAGCCCGCCGCGACGCACGCCCAGCCCAGCGCCGCCCCGAGCAGCGGGCCGAGCACCACCTTCTGCGGCCGTATCCCCAGCAGCCCGGCGACCGCGCCGGCGAAGAGCCCCACGATGACCGGCCCTGCGCCGGTCAGCCAGCCGAACGCCCAGCCGAACGGCGCGGCCAGCGCGGCGCTCATCGCGATGCGCGACCACAGCGCGGGAATCTGGCCGGGCCGCTGCCGGGCGCGGGCCACGCCGTCGACGGTGCCCAGCGCCAGGGCGCCGGCGAGGGTTCCGATCAGCATCGCCCAGCCGCCGAAGCGGCTGGTCCAGGCGAGACCGGCGAGGCCGCCCACGACGCAGGAGGTGCTGACGGAGCCGTGCCGCCGCCGCGAGTCATCATCATCAGGCACCCGAGGAATGTACCGGAGCCGACCGCAGTCGCCGCTCAGTCGACCGTGCGCAGGATCTGCTCGATGGAGGCGGCCCGGGACCGCAGGTCGGACAGGTCGGTGGCGACCCGCTGCTGAGCGTCCAGGGTCGTCTCGGCGAGCTTCTCGTAGCGGCTGACGAGCTGGCGCATCGAGTCGTCCTGGTCGGCCCTGACCCTGGTCTTGCGGGTCTCCACCCACGTCGAGGTGGCGATGCCGATCACGAACATGACGAACAGGATCACGCCGATGAGGGCCACCGAATCGGGCCAGGACAACGAATCCGCACTGAGGTACATCAGGTCTGCTCCTTGTCGGTGAGGGTACGAGCGGCATCGACCAGGGTCGACGCGTTGAGGTGCAGGTCGAACTCGGCGACCTCGTAGTACTTCATTGCCTTGCCGTCCTCGGACAGCTCGAAGCTGCCCACGATCAGGCCGGCCGCCTCCAGCCGTTGGAGGTGCATGTGCAGGAGGGGGCGGCTGATCCCTATCTCACGAGCCAGGTGGCTCACATAGTCGCGACCGCCGGCCAGCTTCGCGACGATCCGCATCCGCAGCGGGCTGGCGAGCGCCGCCAGCATCGCGACCAGATCGTCGCCGGTTGGCCGAGCGCGTGTCATCGGTCTCCTATACGTGTAAGAGAATTCTTACATGAGAAACCGTAGCACGACACCTGTCAGTGACGCTAGGGGTAGCGGAGCGTTGTAGCCTGCCCAGGTGCCGCGCTTCGCCGTCTTCGACCTGTTCGACACGCTCGTGCCCGGATCAGACGGGGCGCGGGTACGGGTACTGGAACGGATGGCCGAGGCGCTGGATGTCCGGCCGGAGGCGCTCGTACGCGCCTATCGCGACTCGTGGCCCAAGCGGCTGATCGGCTGGGGCGTCGAGGAGACGGTACGGATGGTGGCCGGGGTGATCGGTGCCCGGCCGACCGAGGCTCAGGTCGCCCGCGCCGCCAAGCTGCGCCGGGACTTCGCCGCATCCGCTCTCGCCTGCGTATCGAAGTCCACAGTGGACACGCTCGACACGCTTCGGCGCAACGGGTACCGGCTCGCGCTCATCAGCAACGCCACGGCCGACTCGGCCGAAGCCTGGCTCACCAGTACCCTGGCCCCCCGCTTCGACACCGCGCTGTTCTCCTGCGCGGTCGGCATGGCCAAGCCCGATCCCCGCATCTACCTGGCTGCCGCCGCCCGGCTGGCCACCGAACCGGCGCAGTGCCTGTACGTCGGCGACGGCGCGGACCGCGAGCTGGCCGGTGCCGCCGCGGTCGGGATGACGGTGCTGTGTACCACGGAGTTCACCGACAACGACCCGGGCTGGCCGGGCGCGACGATCGCGTCCCTGGCCGAACTCACAAACTCCTAGCGGGCCGACTCACAGCGCCAGCACGACATCCGCGGCGGGGCTGACCGAGCGCACCGGGGTCACCGCCGCGTACCCCTCGGCGAGCAGGGCGAGGTCGGTACCCGGGATGTGCCGCGCGCCGTTCTCCTCGATGACCGTACGCACGTAGTCCTCGCCCGACTCCGCGACCGCGAGCTGTACCTGCCCGAACGGGGCGAGCAGCGCCTGGCGCAGCCCGCGCACCTTGCCCTCGGGCAGGTCCGGCACGTTGAGGTTGAGCACCGAGCGGGACGGCAGGTCGAGCAGTACGGGCAGCAGCCGGTGGGCGAAGGCCGCCGCGGTGGCCCAGTTCCGCGTCTCGTCATCCACCTCGTCCAGGGCCGCGATCGCGGCACCGCCGCTGGCCGCGCTGCCCTCCGCGGCGGACAGCACGTCGAGCGAGACGGCCATCGCGCGGGCGCCGCCGTTCGCGGCGGTGAACGCCGCACCCGCGGTACCCGAGTGCAGCACGGCGTGGCCGGCGTTGGCGCCCCGGTTGATGCCGGACAGCACGACCTCCGGTGGTGGCCCGAAGCTGCCCAGCCCGGCGAGGACGACGATGTATCCGGGTGAGGCGGCGACACTGAACGCCGGTACATCGGGCAGTTCCGCGAGGGTGACCCGGGTGAAGTCCAGCCGCCCCGCCTGGGTGGTGGCGGTCAGCGCGGCACTGAAGCCGCTCGTCTCGTTTCGCGGCGCGGCGACCGTGACCTCGCCGCCGAAGTCGCGGGCGGCCCG
>JBPYFB010000123.1:0-8023 GCA_051986465.1 Rugosimonospora sp. | reverse complement strand
CCGGCTCCCGGTTGGTCAACATGGCTCGATCTTCACGGTCTGCGCGGCCGGCAGCCGCGGCGTGGGGCCCGGGCCGCGCCGGTCCGGGTCGGCGTTGCCCAGCCGCAGGACGAGGTACGGGTGGCAGCCGTCGACGAGCATCCCGCGCAGCCGCTCCCGGGTCGCCGGCACCTCCACGGCCGCGGAGAGGGGCAGCACGGCGACGCCCAGCTCGGTGGCGGCCAGCCAGCCGGCGGACAGCGCCTCCCCGGCACGCAGCCAGCCGACCGGGTCGTCGCGCTCGCCGTACAGCAATGCGTAGCTGGCGGCGGCGTCGTGCTCCGGGCCGACAAGCAGGCTGCCGGGGTGCCCGAAGTCGCGCCCCGGCACGGTGGTGGCCGGCGACCGCGCCGGTATGTTGGCGTCCGGCACGCCGCTGCCCCGCGGCCGGGTACCGCCCGCCCAGTACGCCAGCTCGGCGCGCCACGCCCCGTCGGCCGCCTCGGCCCGCTGCGCGTACGACGCCGCCGAGGCGAGCTCGATCACCTGGTCGCGCCGCAGTACGTGCAGGTGCGCGCCGGCGTCCTGGACCGCCGCGGCGATGTCCCGCAACGCCTGCTGCTCGACGGGGACGTCGACGACCGGGCGCCGGTCGGTGTGCCGGATCCCGATCGCCTGGTAGCGCCGCATCGCCTCGGCGGTCACCGGCGTGCGGCCGGCGACGCTCAGGCGTGCCAGGAGCGTCGGGTGCGCGGGCTCCGGCCGGTACTGCACGGTGACCGCATACCCCAGGGCCGCCAGGGCCACGCGCGCGTGGTGCAGCGCGGCGCCGCAGCTGATCGCCGCCAGCCGGCCCTCCGGGTCGCCCACCCACAGCTGCCGCCCGGGTACCGCCCACAGCTCAAGCGCCGCCCGCTCCAGTGCCGCACTCTCCAGTGCCGCACTCTCCAGTGCCGCACTCTCCAATGCCGCCGGCTTGACCCGCCACTGCCAGGGCTGGGTGTTGTGGATCGATGGTGCCCGGCCGGCCGCCTCGGCCGCCTCGGCCAGGGCCTCCTGCATCGCTACCGCGGTCTGCGCTCCCATGCCGCAAGCCTGCGGCGCCCCCCGTACGGATGGACAGGGCCGGAGGTCCCGTCCGGCCGGGACCGCGGCCCGCATCGGACCGGGCCCCGGGTGCGGTACAAACAGAGGGTGATCCGCGTCTTCCTGCTCGACGACCACGAGGTGGTCCGCCGGGGCCTCGCCGACCTGCTCCAGGCCGAGGGCGACATCGAGGTGATCGGCGAGTCCGGCTCCGCGGTGCAGGCCACCAACCGCATTCCCGCGCTGCGCCCGGATGTGGCCGTGCTCGACGCGCGGCTGCCCGACGGCAACGGCATCGACGTCTGCCGGGACGTACGGGCCGTGGACTCCACGATCAGAGCGCTGATCCTGACCTCGTACGAGGACGACGAGGCGCTGTTCGCGGCGATCATGGCGGGTGCCTCCGGGTACGTGCTCAAGCAGATCCGGGGTACCGACCTGGTCGACGCGGTACGCCGGGTCGCCGCCGGCCAGTCACTGCTGGACCCCGCGGTGACCGCCCGGGTACTGGAGCGCATCCGCACCGGCATCCAGCAGCCGAAGGAGCTCGCCCAGCTGACCGAGCAGGAGCGGCGCATCCTCGAGTACATCGCGCAGGGCCTGACCAACCACGAGATCGCCCAGAAGATGTTCCTCGCCGACAAGACGGTCAAGAACTACGTCTCCAGCGTGCTCGCCAAGCTCGGCCTGGAACGGCGTACCCAGGCCGCGGTGCTCGCCACCAAGCTGCTGGGCGAGCACCCCGGCCACTAGCCCACCAACCGCTAACCCGCCAGCCACGGGCGGAGCTTCTCGGGATTGCGTACCGCCCAGATGTGCGTGATCCGGTCGCCCGCGACGGCGAACGCCACCACCGTCGCGATGGTGCCGTCCCGCTGGGCGACCAGGCCGGGCTGCCCGTTGACCGTACGCTCCACGAGCGTCATCTCCGGTACCCGCGCGGCGAGCTCCAGGGCGTACCGGGCGACCTGCTCGGCCCCCTCGATCGGGCGGCGCACGGCGCTGACCAGGCCGCCGCTGTCGGCGATCACCGTGGCGTCCGGGTCGAGCAGGCCGACGAGGGCGGCGATGTCCTTGGCCTCCCACGCCCGCTTGAAGTCCCGCACGATGCCGGCCTGGCGGGCCGCGGCGGCCGAGGGCGGCCGCGCCAGCCGGATCCGGCGCCGGGCCGTGGTGGCCAACCGGCGGCATGCGCCCGGGGTACGCCCCAGGATCTCGGCCACGTCGGTGAACGGGTACCGGAAGACGTCGTGCAGGATGAACGCGACGCGCTCGGCCGGGATCATCGATTCGAGTACGACGAGGAAGGCCATGCTGACCGACTCGTCGAGGGTGACCCGGTCGGCCGGGTCCAGCGGGCCAACGGCCGACCGCCCGCCGATCCACTCGGTACGGTCCGGCACCGGCTCCGGTATCCACTCGCCCACATAGCGCTCCCGCCTGACCCGGGCCGAGCCGAGCAGGTCGAGACAGATGCGGCTGGTCACCGTGGTCAGCCAGGCGCCGGGCGACTCGATCGCGGCCCGCTGCCCGTCCGGCATGGCGTACCAGCGCGCGTACGCCTCCTGTACCACGTCGTCGGCGTCGGCGAGCGAGCCGAGCAGCCGGTACGCCACATTGGTCAGCTGACGCCGCTCGCCCATGACCGCGTCGACCCTGGATTCCACCGTGCTCCCCACCTGCCTACTGGATGAATCGCCTCAGCAGTTGGACGAAACACCGCACCCGGGTGTGACACCGCGCCCGGTGTAACACTCCCGGCGGCCGCGTCGTCGAAGTACCGGGACACCCACCGTGAGGATTCAGAAGGAAGGCGCCACCATGTCCACGCCAGTGACAACGACGAGCCCGCCCACGACGAGCACGCCGGACGGCGCCGAGTCGCGCCTGCCTGACCCGATGCAGTTCTTCCCGGAGCTGGCGGGGGTCTCCACCGCCATGACCAAGGCGGTCCGCTGCGGCGCCATTCCGCACACCACCGTCAGCCTGGTGCAGCTGCGCGCCGGGCAGATCGTCGGCAGCACGTACCACACGGTGCGCCAGACGGAGCTGCTGTGCAAGGCCGGCGAAGCAGGGCGGCGCGTCGCCGCGGTCGCGTCCTGGCGGGACGCGCCCTACTTCACCGACGCGGAGCGGGTCGCGCTGGAGCTCGTGGAGGCGGTCCTCACGCCGAACCCGTTCGGCGAGCGGGTCTCCGACGAGCTGTTCGCCAGGGCGTCCGCCTGCTACGACGACCGAGCACTGTGGACACTCACGCTGGCGATCAGCCAGATCTTCCTGTTCATCCCGGTCGCGCTGATCGGCAAGCCGGTACCGGGCACGGCACCCGGGAAGAACTACCGCAAGTCGACCGAGCTCGGGGAGTCCACCTATGCGTAGAGCCTTCGCCGGCCTGGCGACGCTGCTCGTACTGGTCGTCGTCGCACAGTTCTTCCTCGCCGCGAGCGGTGCGTTCAGCGCCTCGCCCAACGACGAGTCCTTCGCGCCGCACCGCGCGCTCGGCTGGGTGGCCTTCGCGCTGCCGGTCGTGCTGGCGGTCGTGGGTGCGCTGGCCCGGGTACCAGGGCGGCTGATCGGGTTGGCCGCCCTGGTCGCCGGGTTGGTCTCCGTCCAGGTGCTCATCGCGAAGCTCGCCGACGGGCTGGGCGACACCAGCACCGCCGGCCAGCTCCTCTTCGGGCTGCACGGGATCGGCGGCCTGGCGATCCTGGCCGTCACCGGGACGATCGTCCGGCGGTCCTGGGCGTTGGCGCGGGCGGCCGCGAGCAGCGCGGACGCGGTGTCCAGCCGGTAGGAGCTCGCCGGGGCCCTCGCGACGGCCCGCGCGACCTCTCTTGGCTGGCGCGGGCCGCTACGGGGCCGCGAGGGCCTCGGTGGGCGCCAGCCGGGCGGCGCGCCACGCCGGGTAGCCGCCGGCGCAGGCCCCGATCACCAGCGTCGCGACCACGCCACCCGCCGTCGCCCACAGCGGTACCACCGTCGGCCAGTGCTGGTACCCGGCGAACCCGGCGGTCACCGCGGAGCCGGCCACCGCCCCGCCGACCCCGCCCAGCGCGGACAGCAGCTGCGACTCGGCGAGGAACTGGAGCCGGATGTGCCCCTTCGTCGCGCCCAGTGCGCGGCGCAGGCCGATCTCGGAACGCCGCTCCAGCACCGAGATGATCATCGTGTTCGCCACCCCCACACCGCCGACGAGCAGGGCCACCGCGCCGAGCCCGAGCAGCAGGCCGCCGAGGGTGGTATCGGTCGCCTGCTTGGCGATCAGTACGTCCGACGGGCGCGAGACGTTCACCTCGTTCGGGTGCTCCGGGTTCGCGGTTCTCGCCAGCAGCGCCTGTACCGTGACGACCGCGTCTTCGCGGGTACGGGTGTAGATCGTGGTCGGGTACCCGGCGAAGCGCAGCCGGTCCTGCGCGACCGGCCAGCCGACCAGCGCGGCGCTGTTCAGTTCGGGCGCGAGCGCGACCGGGTCCAGCACCCCGACCACCGTGAACCACTGGTCGTCGAGCCACACCTGCACCTCGGTGGAGGCGGCGGCGATACCGAGCCGCGCCGCCGCGCCGGAGCCGAGCACGACGGCCGGGTACCGCGCGGTCTCCTGGTTGAGCCAGGTGCCGCTGGCCAGTCGCGCGTGGACGGTGCCGAGCAGGTCGGTACGGGCCGCCAGCACGGCGATGCTCCCGGTCTCGACCGCCGGTATGTACTGGCTGCGGTACACGTGGGCGGTGGTGGTACCGGTCGCGGTCACCGAGCTGACCGCGGCGATCCGGCCGATCATCGTGACCGACTCGGTGGGCAGGTGCGACTGGTCGCCGAGGACCGTCTCGCCGGGCGTCACCTTCAGCAGGTTCGTACCGAGCTGGGCCAGTTGCCGGTCGAGGTGCTCCCGGCTGGAGCTGGCGATGCCCACGACGCAGACCATCGCGGCGATGCCGATCGCGATGCCCAGTGCGGCGAGGATCGCGCGCAGCGGGCGGGTACGCAGGCCGGCGGCGCCGACCCGGGCCACGTCGCGGGGCAGCAGGCGGGACGGGGCGGTCATGACGCCGTCACCTGACCATCCCGAATCTGGCCATCGCGAACCTGGCCATCACGGATCTCCACCCGGCGCGGCAGGCTCGCCGCGATGTCGCGGTCGTGGGTGATCAACACGACAGTGGTACCGGCGGCGTGCAGCTCGCGCAGCAGGCCCAGCACCGAGGCGCCGGACTCGGAGTCGAGGTTGCCGGTCGGCTCGTCGGCGAGCACCACGGCCGGCTCGCCGACGATCGCGCGGGCGATCGCGACCCGCTGCCGCTCGCCACCGGAGAGCTGGTGCGGCCGGTGGGTCAGCCGGTGGCCCAGCCCCACCCGCTCCATGCTCCGGGCCGCACGCCGGCGCCGCTCCCGCAGCGGTACGCCCGCGTAGAGCAGCCCGTCGGCCACGTTGTCCACGGCGGGCACCCCGGCGGCGAGGTGGAACTGCTGGAAGACGAAGCCGATGACGCGCCCGCGCAGGGCGGACAGCTGCCGGTCGGAGAGCCGGTACAGCTCCCGGCCGGCGATCGTCACCGAGCCGGTCGTCGGCAGGTCCAGCGCCCCGATCAGGTGCAGCATCGTGGACTTCCCGGAGCCGGAAGGGCCGACGACGCCGACCAGCTCGCCGGCCTCGATCGTGAGCGACACGTCGCGCAGGGCGGTCACGCCGCCCGGGTACGCCTTCCCGACCCGGTCCAGCGTGATCATGACGGTACCGCCACGAGGGTGCCCTCGGCGATCCCGGCGCCGTCGACCTGTACCCGCCCGTTCGCGAACATGCCCAGCCGCACCGTCACGTACCGGCTGGTCGAACCGCTGATCACCTGCACGCCGGTACCGCCGTCGGCGAGCGCGACGAGCGCCGCGACCGGTACCGTAAGCACGTTCGAGACGCTCGCCGCGACCAGGGTCACGGTGACCGGCGCCTCGTCCAGGCTGCCGAGCCCGGACTGGTTGGCGAGGCTGACGCTCACGTCGATGGTGGCCGGATCGCTCGGGGCGTGGCCGGCGGTGGCGACGGTACCGACGCTGGCGACCGTACCGTCGACGCTCGTACCGTTGGGCAGGGTGACCGTCGCGGGGCTGCCCTTCGCGGCCAGGCTCTGCAGGGCCACGTCGAGGGCGACGCGCACCAGCCGGGTGGTACCCGAGTAGCTGAGGATCTCCCCGCCCGCCGGGTCGCCGGGCGCCACGGCGAGGGAGGCGACCCGCAGCGCGCCGGGCGCGAGGACCACCCGCGCCGGGTCGAAGGCGCCGTTCTGGGTCAGCCCGCGATCCTTCTGCCACTTGCGGAGCGCGGTCGCGGTCGATGCGGTGTACTTCGTGTCGACCGCGAACCCGGTGTACCCGAGGGCGGCCAGGTTCTGCTCCACCTCCCGCACGTCCTCGCCGGAGTCGCCTGTACGCAGCGGGCGGTAGAACGGGCGGGTGCCGTAGAACAGCGACACGGGCTGACTGTCCACTTGGTACACTGCCTGCCCCCGGCGCAGCACGGCGCCCAGTGCGGGCAGCCAGGTGACGGTACCGCCCCCGCCCGCCCGCACGCGTACCGGCACGCCGTAGCCGAGGGTGCCGTTGACCTGCTGGGTCTGGCGCAGCGTGGTTCTCGTGACCACGGCGGTGGCGAGCGAGGGCCCGGTGCTCGCCGGCGGCGTACTCGCGTTGCCGCCGAGCCCGACCGAGGCCACGACGACGGCGGCGACCGCGAGCACCGTCGAGCCCACGATGACGGTGGTACGCGCTTTCACTTGGTGTCCTTCTTGGGCGGTTGGGTGGCCAGCAGCAGGTGCTCGCACGCGGCGTCGGCGGCCTTGTACGTCGGGTCGGCCAGGACCTGGTCCCGGCTCATGCTGGCGTACCTGCCGGCGAGCTTGCCGTTGCCGGTGTTCGGGTCGGGGTCGGTCATCTCGACGCCGTGCGCGCGCATGCACACCGCGTACCGGCGCAAAGCGTCCAGCTGTTGCGGGTCCGAGGCGGCCGAGTCGCCGGCAGGCAGGAAGTGCTGGCACACGCGAAGCGCCGGCCCCCATACGGCTTGCGAACCGGGCGGCGGCACGATCGTCACGTTGTCCGAGTTCGGGTCGGGGTCCGCGATGTTCACGCCGTGCTGGCGCATACAGGTGGTGAAGTTCCGGTACGCCTGGGCCGGGTTGCCGCTGGGCGTGACGCTGGCTCTGGCCGGGCCGCGGCCGCCGCCGGAGCACGCCGCCGTGGCAACCAGCGCGACTGGAAGCATCAGTACTGCAAGGATCCTTCTCATGCCACGAGGTGTACGCCCCGGGCGGTGACACCACCGCTACCGCGGATGTCGGACGGATGTCACATCGCCCGGCGCACAATGGGCGCATGCGGGTGCTGGTGGCCGAGGACCACGCGACGCTGGCCGACCGGATCGCCGAAGGGCTGCGGGACGCGGGAATGGCCGTGGACGTCGTACACGACGGGGCGGCCGCGCTGGCCGGGGCCGGGCACACGGCGTACGACGTCGTCGTGCTCGACCGGGACCTGCCGGTGGTCCACGGCGACCAGGTGTGCCGGTCACTGGCGACCGCGCCGGCCGGGCCGCGCATCCTCATGCTCACCGCGGCCGCCGGCGTCAACGACCGGGTCGACGGGCTGGAGCTCGGCGCCGACGACTACCTCGGCAAGCCGTTCGCCTTCCACGAACTGGTGGCGCGGGTGCGCGCGCTGGCCCGGCGGGCGCCGTCCGCGCCGCCGGTGGTGTCCCGCGGCGACCTCACCGTCGACCGCGCGCGGCACCGGGCCACCCGGGGCGCGCGGGCGCTGTCGTTGACCCGCAAGGAGTTCGGGATCCTGGAGATGCTCGTCGCCGCGGACGGCGCCGTGGTCAGCGCGGAGGAGTTGCTGGAGCACGTCTGGGACGCCAACGCCGACCCGTTCAGCAACATCGTCTCGGTGACGATGGCGCGGCTGCGGCGCA
>JBPYFB010000122.1:0-5901 GCA_051986465.1 Rugosimonospora sp. | reverse complement strand
GACCTTCCGGCCGACGTGGCGTTCGGTCGCCATCAGCATGCGCTCTAGAAAGGTCGTCCCATGCCTTCGATCTTCAGCCGGCCCGTCCGCCGGCGGACGGTCCTCACCGGACTGGCCGCCGCGGCGGCTGTACCGGCGGCCGGCGTACTCGCCGAAACCTTCGCCCAACCGGCGCTCGCCGCCGGCAGCGGGTACTGGCACACCAGCGGGCGGCAGATCCTCGACGCGTCCGGCAACCCGATTCGTATCGCCGGTATCAACTGGTTCGGCTTCGAGACGTCGAACAACGTGGTACACGGGCTCTGGACGCGCGATTACAAGGACCTGCTCAACCAGATCGCCGGGTTGCGGTACAACCTGCTGCGGCTGCCCTACTCCGACGACATCCTCAAGGCGGGCGCGATGCCGAACAGCATCGACTTCTCGTCGGGGAAGAACACGGATCTGCAGGGCCTCAACTCACTCCAGGTGCTCGACAAGATCGTCAACTATGCGGGGTCGATCGGCATCCGGACCGTCCTGGACCGGCACCGGCCGGACGCCAGCGGGCAGACCGCCTTGTGGTACACCAGTTCCGTCCCGGAATCGACCTGGATCAGCAACCTGCAGGCGCTTGCCAACCGGTACAAGAACAACCCGGCGATGGTCGGGATCGATCTGCACAACGAACCGCACGACCCGGCGACCTGGGGTTCCGGCGACACCACGACGGACTGGCGGTTGGCCGCCCAGCGGGCCGGCAACGCCGTGCTGTCGGTCAACCCGAACCTGCTCATCTTCGTCGAGGGCATCCAGACATTTAACGGTGTATCGGGCTGGTGGGGCGGCAACCTGATGGGTGTCCAGAACTTCCCGGTCCAGCTCAACGTCGCCAACCGGCTCGTGTACTCGGCGCACGAGTACGCCACCAGCGTCGCCGACCAGCCCTGGTTCCACGACTCGACCTTCCCCAGCAACATGGCCGGCATCTGGAACCAGAAGTGGGGCTACATCTTCAACAACAACATTGCCCCGGTATGGATCGGCGAGTTCGGTACGACGCTCGCGTCGACCATCGACCAGACGTGGCTGAAGACACTTGTCAGCTACATGGGTACCGGCACCAACTCGTTCCACTGGGCGTTCTGGGACCTGAACCCGAACTCCGGTGACACCGGTGGGATCCTCAACGACGACTGGACCACCGTGAACACGACGAAGGACGGGTACCTCACCTCCATCAAGTCGAGCCTGTTCGACAAGGTCGGTAGCGGTGCCAGCTCCCCGCCCACCTCGCCCGCCGGCCCGCCGCCCAGTAGCCCCGCCGGCTCCTCGGCGAGCCCGGCACGCAGTACGAGTCCCAGCAGCCGCCCGCCGTCCAGTCCGCCCGCCAACGGTACGGCCTCGGCGAGCCTGCACATCGACAACGACTGGGGTAGTGGCTTCACCGCAACCGTCACGGTCACCAACAACGGAACCGCCGCCACGAACTCCTGGCGGGTCACCTGGACCTGGCCCGGCAACCAGCAGATCACCAACGCGTGGAACGCGACGGTGACCCAGTCCGGTGCCGCGGTGACCGCAACGAACCTGAGCTACAACGGCAGTATCGCCCCGGGCGGCTCGACCTCGTTCGGTTTCCAGGGCACCTACAGCGGTACCAACGGGGCACCGACGCTGAGCGTCACGGTGACCTGACCCGTCATCAGCCGGGACCGGCCGCCGGCCAGCGGTGGCCGGTCCCGGCTCAGCGCCGGAATGCCTTGTGCGCCAGTCCTCGCGCGATCAGCCGGATCATGTCCCGGCGGCGTGGCTGGTTGTAGATGAGGAAGTCGTCGAAGCGGTGTATGCCGCGGCGGGCCGCGACGGCGTGTGCCGCATCGCGTACCTGAGCCAGTTGCTCGACGGTCATCTGCGGTGCGCGCTCGCCGGGCTGGTACGTGGCGCCGATGGGGAAGTCGCGGCCGGGCCGGGATTTCATCTCGACGTGGCAGCCGAGCACGTGGCTGACCTCGTGCTCCTGGGTGAAGGCGACCAGCCGGTCCAGGGTGGCCAGGAACGCGGGATAGTCGAAGGCGTACAACCGTCCAGGTAGGACAGTGTCGCCGGTGAGCAGCAACCTGGTTCGCGGGTCGTACGTCGTAATCGCGGACATGTGGTGGCCCGGCGAGGCGAGCACGGTCAACCGGCGCCCACCCAACTCGAAGGCGACCGCCGCGCCGGGCCAGGCGTCACCGAAGCCGAAGAACTCCCGTACCGCGTCGGTGTCGTGGCCGACGATCGTCGTCGCGGGCCGGTCGGCGAACTGCGAATCGGCGGCCACGTGGTCGTTGTGTGCGTGCGTATGTGCGACCACGAGCGGGTACGCCGGCTCGCCGGTCCGCTGTCGCAGGAGTTCGTCGATGGTGGTCCGCAACGGGAAGAGTTGCGGGTCGGCGGTCGCGCCGGTGTCGAGCAGCAGCGCACGTTGGTCGCCGATGAGCAGGTACAGAAATGGCGCCTCGTAGTTGACTGTCTTGCTCTGCCGCAGGATGGCGGTGCGTTCGTCGTACCAGTGGACCTGGATTTTCGGCTCCGCCGTCCGTGCTTTGCGGGGTGTGCCGTGGATCCAGGTGACGTCAAGCGTGCCGGCCGTGTCGCTCATCGGTTGCTCCCAGGGGTGTGGCTGCGAAGAAGTAGCGAACAGGTCGCCGCTCGGACTGCGGGTCGTCGTCGCGGCGCAGGTATGGTTCGAGCAGCGCGGTCCACTTCGCGCGCAGGTCGGCGGCCTCTTCAGGGGTCATTGCCGCTACCGCCGTGGTCATCCCGAGCGCCCGCCGCCAGGACGGGCTCTCGTCCTGCTCCCGTGCGGCGTACGCGCGAATCGCCGTGATCTCACGGTCGATGACCACGTCCTCCAGTTGCCGGCGCAGCAGTTGGTCCCCGCCGGAGTCGATTTTGATCGTGGGGCGCGGGTGCACGATGCGCCATTGCCGCTCGCGGCGGTCGTCGCCGGGCCCCGCGTCCTCGACGTACCCGTACTTGGCCAGTTGGCGCAGGTGGAAGGAGCAGTTCGCCTGCGGTACGCCGAGGATCCGCCCGCACTGGGCCGCGGTGGCCGGGCTCATCGTGGCGAGCAGTTCCAGCAGGTCAAGCCGCATCGGGTGGGCCAGAGCCTTGATCGCCTGAGGATCGGTGACGCGCATATGCCAAAGGGTACTTTGGCTTCTGGGACGATGTCAAAGGTTGCTTTGGCTATCGCCCGATGGCCACCGGTTACTGCCGCCGCCGTGGAGCAGCACGACCGCCGGCTGGTCCAGGTGCCCGGTTTCCCGGTAACCGACCGACACCCCGGCAACATCCGCGGTTTTGCTGACGATCATGGGATCCTGTGTAGCACATCCCCGATACAGGGCGTTTCTGTCTACAAGGGACTGTCGCGGGCGGTCAGGGTCGCTGGCTGCCGGCCTGTCGATCACGCCAACTCAGATTAGTGGCAGCATGCAATGCCCGCCCATGAAAGGCTGACACCATGGGGACACTGCAGCGGATGGCGCCCATCTTTCCCGTGCACGACCTCGACGCGGCGATGGACTACTACCAACGTCTCGGATTCGCGGTGCGCGCGTACGCGGGCGGCGGCTACGGCTTCGCCACTCGCGAGGGCATTGAGATCCACCTCGGCGTGGTGCCCAGCGACGAGCACCGCATCGGGTCGGCGTATCTGTTCGTGGACAACGCCGACGAACTGGCCGCGACATGGCGGCTGGCAGGTGTACACGTTCACCCACCTCAGGACACCGAGTGGGGCCAGCACGAAGGCGCCATTGTCGACCCTGACGGAAACGTCATCCGCTTCGGCTCCCCGCTGGACAAGCGGACCGGGAGCTGAGCCGATGGTGTCGTTCAGACCGCCGAGGTGAGTCGCCAAGAGCCAGCCCCCTACCCAGCAGGAGAACAGCAGGACGATCAGAAGCACGACGCTGACAACCAAGAACAGCAGCCAGTATCGGTACGCGTCGTGGTCTGGCGGGCTGGACGATCGGGGCACTGGCCGAGTATGTCCGACCCGGCGAGACCCCGGTACCCGCCGCGTTCGGATAATTGATCGGCCTGTCCGTGGTACGGCGCCCTGATCGGGCCTGGGACGCCCGGATCGTCGGGCCGGCTCCGGAGAAGATGACGGTGGTTCGTCGTTCCGGTCAGGTAAGCAGGGCAGCGATTCTGTCGTGGAAGCGCGCGAGTGAGACGGCGTCCTCCGGGCAGGCGACACCTGGCATGGCCGATCTAGCGATGAGCACCGCACACCGACGCCGTACTGCGACGCCGAGTTCGACGGTCGCGGTCCTCACTTGCGCGTTGGCTGCTTCGGCGATAACGGCGGCCTCCGCCGCTGTGCCCGCTTCGGCGAGAAGGACGAGCAGGAATTGCACGCTAATGGCGGATACCCGTTCCACCCGCGGTTCGGCCCGTACCGTAAGACACCCAGCCAGCGCTCCAACGGCCTGCTCGGTTGTGGAGTTGGCAGCGGGGCGGAGCCACACGCGATGCATTTGGTTCCCGCTGCTGGAGGCGAGCCGGGTGACCCGATACCGGTCGGCCTCCAACATCGCCGAGACGCTTAATCCACGTCTCACGAGATCCGGCCCGGCAGTAAACGGTGCACCTTCCTGATCGATGAAGACCGGACCGGTGGATGTCTCAACCTCACGAAGTCCACACGCCTTGGCCAGGTCGACACGGTGCGAACTGGCCTGGGTCAATACCTCGCCCACCGGCGCCTGCGCCATCATGACAGCATTTGCGACGCCCTCGGCAGGGTCCATCTCTAGCCGCTGCCCCGCGTAGCACACCAATGCCGCCGCCACCACCACGTCGCGCCAATCGACCCGCACCAGGTCGACAGCGGACAACGCGGCAAGGGCAGAGCGCACCTTGGCCGACTCACCGGTCCGGATAGCCGCCAACGCACACCGTCGCGCGAAGGTGATCAGCGTGTAGAAGTCATTCTGGCTGAGGCTGGCGCGGAAGCGGTCACGACTGGCTACGTCGAGCCGCTGGAACTCCGCCAGGGCGGCCAAAACCAGATCGTCTTGCCCGGCGGGCGTCCACCGCCACAAGTCAACTGCTTCTCGCGCATATGAAACGCCGCCCAGCGGCGAAACCTCCAAGCCATGAAGCGCCTGGTGGTGCTTCTGCGCTGCGTTCGCACGAGCCATCTCAGCGCCCAGCACGACGACATCGTCGCCGCCCTCGGGCGGCCGGACCTCGCCCGGCTCCGACCCACTCACGACGTGAACCGTACCGATCCACCACGCCGGTGAACAATCCGTGCAGCCGGCAGGAACGCTCGTGCATGCCGGCGAGTCAGCCCGCCTTGCGTGGCTCTGTTGAACAGGTAGCCGCCGGCAGCGCATCTTGCGGGTATCGCTGATGCAGGTAATCCATGCGACGATCCAGCACCTGGTCGGCGATGATGGCGGCGTGATCCTGTTGGTCCCCGCAGATGTGCTCAATCCGCGGCGTGTCGACGAGCATTTCGCGGCCGAGGCGGATGCGGCCCGTGCGGCGGGGTACGGCGCGGCGCCGCTTCGAACAGTTCACCGGCGCCGAGGTACGCACCTGGTGGATCGACGGCCGATGCCGGCTGATCACCGCACACCCGGACACCCCGCACCAGCCGCCACCTCCTGGCCTCGACCTCACCGCGTTGCAACCGGCCATCGCTTCGCTGGACCCGCCGTTCGTCACCGTCGACCTGGCACTGCGCAACGACGGGGTGTGGCGGGTCGTCGAACTCGGCGACGGACAGGTCAGTGACCGACCCACCACGACGGCTGCCGACGAGCTGATCTCCGCCCTACTCACCAGCTGACCACTACGGCTAGCATGCTGACCTCGATCGGGGCCCCGGCGAGTGTGCCGGGGCCCCGATCAGGAGTC
>JBPYFB010000121.1:0-9723 GCA_051986465.1 Rugosimonospora sp. | reverse complement strand
GAGCTCGCGGCCGGGCTCTCCGATCGGTTCCGGCTGCTGACCGGCGGCAACCGCACCGCGCTCCCGCGGCACCGTACGCTGCGCGCGGTCATCGCCTGGAGCTGGGATCTGCTCAGCCCCGAGGAGCGTACGGTCGCCGAATGCGTCTCGGTCCTGCCCGCCGGCGCCACGCCAGCCTCGGCCATCGCGGTCTGCGCCGGTACCGGCGTCGACCCCGACCGGGTACCGGATCTGCTCGGCGCGCTCGTCGACCGGTCCCTGCTGCGCCTATCCGGTGCTGGTCCCCGGTACCGCATGCTGGAGACCCTGCGCGAGTACGGCATCGAGCGGTTGGCCGAGAAGGCCACGCTGACCGGCGTACGGGATCGGGCGGCCCGGTATGCCGAAGCGCTCGTCTCCCGGCTCGACCCCCAACTGCGCACCGCCGACCAGCTACCCGCGCTACGGATGCTGCGCACCGAGTACGACAACGCCCTGGCCGGTCTGCGGCACCTGTGCGACTCGGGTGACGGACCGGAGGCTGTCGCGCTCGCGCTCGGCCTGTGCTGGTACTGGCAGATGCTCGGCCGGCACGCCGAATCGGTGTACTGGCTGCGGGAGGTACTGGCCGAGCCCGGTGACGTAGACCCGCTGCGCCTCGACTATCTCCGCGCGATCTACCTGCTGAACCAGCGGGTCATCGACCCGACTGAACACGACGACGACGCGCGGGAACGGCTGCACGAGGTCGCCGCGCGGCTGATCGAGCACGGGGACGTCGACGGGCCGATCGGGGTCCTTGCGGCAACGGCGCTGATGTTCTCCGGCGATGTCAAGGCGGCCCTGGCGCACGTCGACCGCGTCGTGTCGGGCGACGATCCCTGGCTGGCCGCGCTCGCTCGGCTGTTCCGGGCCCGCATCGCGGAGAACTCCGGTGACGTGGCGCAGGTACGGCGGGACACCGAGGACGCGCTGGCGGGATTCCGGGCCGTCGGTGATCGGTGGGGCCAGGCCACGGCCCTGCCGATGCGCGCGATCATCCGGCAGTACGAGGGCGACCTCGACGGCGCGATCGCCGACCTCGACACGGCCCAGGCGTTGTCCGCAGAGTTCGGTTCGCTCGACCTCGGCGACGAGATCTTCCTCCACATGCGCCGCTGCGATCTGTACGGGCGGCGCGGTGAGCCCGAACAGGCCGCCGCGGCGTTTGCCGACGCGCGGGCCCTGGCGCGACGCTCCCCGCCGGCGATCGGCATGATCGTCGACGCGCTCGAGGCCGGGCTGCTGACCCGCCAGGGTGAATACGACCGCGCCGAGGAGTTGCTGCGCAGCGCCGAGGCGCGACTCGTCGCGGGCGGGTTCCACGTGAGCGGCGACCATGGCGTCGCGATCGTCGGCGCGCTGAAGGCAGGGCTCGCGGTCGCCCGTGGCGAGCCGGCCGCCGCGGCGAGCGCGCTGGCCGTGGCGTACGCGGCCGCCCTCGCCAGTCAGGACATGCCGATACTGTCGATGGTCGGGGTCGGCGTTGCGGAGCTCGCCGCGATGCATGGCGACCACCGCGACAGTGCGACTGTGCTGGGCGCGGCCGCCCGGCTGCGCGGCGCGGAGGATCCCACCGATCCGCGGATAGCGCTGTTGATCAACGGCGCTCGCGCGGCCCTCGGCGACAGCGCATTCGACGAGGCGTACGCGGCCGGCTGGTCGCTCGACCCGCAAGCCGCGCGAGCCCGGGTCGATCCGGCGCACCGGCCCGGGCTCGCGGCGACCGTCGATGGAGGTCACGCGCGGCGGGCGTAGCCGCGCAGGGCCAGCGGTACGAACGCGACCAGAAACCCGGCCATCCAGACCAGGGTCCACAGCAGGTGCGTCGCGACCGGGCCGCCGATCAGCAGTCCCCGTACCGCGCCCACCAGCGGGGTCATCGGGTTGACGTGGACGAACGCCTGCAACCAGCCCGGCAACGACTGGGTCGGCACGTACACGTTGCTGCCGAAGGCCAACGGGAACACCAGCAGGAACATCACGCCCTGTACCGCGCCCGAGGTACGGACGATCATGGCGACGAACACCGAGATCCAGCAGAAGCACAACCCGAAGCCGATCGACAGGGCGATCGCGGCGAGGGCGGGTACCACGCCGGTACTGATCCGGAAGCCCATGACGGCACCGAAGCCGAGCATCACCACGCATACCGCCAGGTACCGGATGATGTCCGCGAAGACCGCGCCCACCAGCGGCGTCGCGCGGGAGATCGGCAGCGACCGGAACCGGTCGAAGACCCCCTTCTGGATGTCCGCGTTGAGGTTCTGCCCGAGCGCGATCCCGCCCATGGCAAGCGACTGGCCGAGCATGCCAGGCAACAACAACTGCAGGTACGCGTGCCTGTCCCCACCGCTGATCGCACCGCCGAACAGGTAGGTGAAGAGCAGCAGGAAGATCACCGGTTGCAGGGTCACGTCGATCAGCGCCTCCGGGGTCCGGATGGTCTTGATCAGGCTGCGCCGCGCGAGGACGGCGCTGTGCCGCACCATCTCGACGAGCGGGCCACGGGACGCCCCGTCGATGTCGGTGTGCGGGGCGACGATGGCGGTCATACCAGCTCCTTGGCGTGGGTTGTGGTGGCGTGGGTTGTCGTGGTGGCGTGGGTTGTCGTGGTGTGCGTTGTCCGGGCGTGTGTCGTCAGGGCGTGGAATACCTCGTCGAGGCTCGGCAGTTGCAGCGCGAGCTCGGTGACCTCGATGCCGGCTCGGGCGAGGGCAACGGCGATACCGGCGAGCACGGCATCACCCGTCACCGGTACCGCGGCCGCGCCGGGACGCGAGGCGGCGCCGGTCTCCGTCGAGGCGGCCGTACCCGGTGCCGCGACCGAGTCGAGCAGCGCGAGCACCTCGGGCAACCGGGTCGGGTCGGCCGGCCGTACCCGCAGCGTCTGGCCGCCGACCCGGCGCTTGAGCCCGTCCGGCGTGTCATGAGCGATCACCCGACCGCCGTCCATGACCACGATCTCGTCAGCCAGCGCGTCCGCCTCGTCCAGGTACTGGGTGGTGAGCATGACGCTCGCGCCCTGCGCGACCTGGGTGCGTACGACGCCCCACATCTCCTCGCGCTTGGTCGGGTCGAGGCCGGTGGTCGGCTCGTCGAGAAAGATCACCTCGGGGTGGCCGACCAGGCTCGCCGCGAGGTCCAGGCGGCGGCGCATGCCACCGGAGTACGTCTTCGCCGGCCGGGTCGCGACGTCCGACAGGTCGAACCACTCCAGCAGCTCGGTGGCGCGGCGCAGGGCATCCCGCCGGGACAGGTTGAGCAGCTGGCCGACGAGTACCAGGTTCTGCCGGCCCGTCAGGTCCTCGTCGACCGAGGCGTACTGCCCGGTCAGGCCGATACGGCGGCGTACCCGGTCGGGATGTCGCAACACGTCGATGCCCGCGACCTCCACCGAACCGGAGTCCGGGCGCAGCAGGGTCGCCAGCACGCGAACCGCGGTCGTCTTACCCGCGCCGTTCGGGCCGAGCAGGCCGAGCACGGTACCCCGGGTCATCGCCAGGTTCACGCCATCGAGGGCCTGAGTGGTACCGAACCGCTTCGCCAGCCGCTCGGCGCGTACCGCGAGATCTGTCACGGTGATGTCCCCTTCCGCTTCCGCACAGACCGGCGTCGTGCCGGTGTGTGCGACCAGCGTGCGACGCGCCGCTGGCACGGCCCGCACATCACGCTGGTACCGCTCGCCAGCCCATGCCAGCGCGGCGGCTGTGGCGCGTCTGCGATGCTGTTAAGCCGTGACCTCTCTTCGCCGCTTGGTAACGTCCGGATCACCGCTGGAACCGGAGATCGGCTTCTCCCGCGCCGTACGGGTCGGCCCGTACGTATCCGTGGCCGGCACCGCGCCGATCGCCGATGGCGGCGGCACAGTCGGTCCGGGCGACGTGTACGCGCAATCCGTACGCTGCCTGGACATCGCGGAGCAGGCGCTGCGCGGAGCCGGTGCCACGCTGTCAGACGTCATCAGAACCAGGGTGATGCTTGTCGACATCACCCGCTGGCGGGAGGCGGCACGCGCACACGGCGAGCGGTTCGCTGCGGTGCGGCCGGCCTGTACCTTCGTCGAAGTATCGCGTTTCATCGATCCGGAGTGGTTGGTGGAGTTCGAGGTCGACGCCGTCGTGGCAGATGAGCTAACGGCCCGTTAACGGTCCGATCCCTAGCCTTGCGCCATGCCTAAGAAGGCGCGCGTGGTCGGGCTGGTCGCGCTTGCCGCCGGTACGGCTGTGGTTGTCTTGCTCGTCATCGGCATCATTGGCATCGCCACACCCATGCGGGGATGCGCGGATCAGCTGAAGGTCGACGAGGCGAAGGTACGGACCACGAGGTGGGAGGATCCCGGGGACCTACCTGCCCTGGGCCAGTACCTGACCATTCATTGGCAAGCCAAGGCCCTCGGCGACCCCTGCTCGCGCATGCCAGGACCGACCGACTGGATGTACCAGGGTATCGTCCACTTGCGACCATCGGATGCTCGGTCGCTCGCCAGCGGATACGACTGGCAGGATCTCGCCTCCTCGGCCGCGCCCGAGCCGCAGGTGTGGCCCGCCCTCGCACCCTTCGTGCCGGCCAACGCCCACTGGCTGCACAGCGACACATACGACAACGCCGAGCCCCAATCCCGCTGGCGCCACCTGTACCTCGACCCGGAGCGCGCGATCGCACTGTTCGTCCTCAACGACCACTGAGTGTTCTACTGTGCGGACATGACTCCTGGCATTGCCGCCGCGTGCCCGTCGATAGCCCGGTACGCCGAGCGCCTGCACGCCCGGGCCGGTACCCACCACCACGTCGCGTCGCCCCTTGGCGCCTGGTTGCTGCTCGCACTGGTGGGCACCGCCAGTAGCGGGCCGGCCCGCGAACAGGTGGAAGGCGCACTGGGCCTGGACATCGAGACCGCAGCCGGTATCGCCGCCACACTGCTGGACAACCCGCATCCGGCGGTACCGTCCGCGGCCGCAGTGTGGTCCAAGACCGTCACCGACGCGCTGGCCGACTGGTTGCGCCGGCTGCCGACCCGCGTGCAGACCGGCGGCCTGCCCACCCAGCAAGAGCTCGACGCCTGGGCGCGCGAGCACACGCTCGGTCTCATCGAACGCTTCCCCGTCGAGCTGGCTCCCGACACGGCTCTGGTGGCGGCAACGGCGTTGGCCACCAAGGTGTCTTGGCAGGAGCCATTCGAGGTCGTTCCCGCCGCCGAGTTGGGTCCGGGAAGCGGGTGGGCAGCACGGGTCGAGCACGTGCTCGCGTCGCCGGAGGACGGGCACACGCATCAGCAGTTCATCGCGGTCACCGCACGCGCCGGCGAGGTGGTGGTACACGCGGCGTACGCGCAGGACGATCTGCTGGTTGTCTCGGTGGCCGCCGCAGCCGAGGTGCCACCGGTGGATGTCCTTGCCGCCGCGTACGAAATCGCCACCGCGATCGCCACGTACCGGCCGGTCAATCGGCGGTCACTGTTCGACCTGCCACTGACCGATACACCACTGTGGACGATCAGCGAGCGGCCGGCGCAGGTCCAGGCTGCGAACGGTCGCGAGGAACACTGCCGGGCAGTCCTGCCGGCGTGGTCGGCCCGAACCGAGCACGACCTCGGCACCGCCGAACTTGGCTTCCCCGCCGCGGCGCACGCGTTGTCCGGGTTACTCGAACTGCCCGAGTACATGTACGAGGCCAAGCAATCGGCGATGGCGCGGTACGGCCGGCTCGGTTTCGAAGCCGCGGCCGTGACCGGTTTCGCCGTTGCGGCCGGGATGATGGCGAGCCTGCGCGATGGAGTATGTCGCGAAGCCCAGCTGCGGTTCGCCCACCCGTACGCGGTCGTGGCCGTCGCCACCGGCGGCACCTGGGACGGCCTACCGGTTTTCTCGGCCTGGATCACCGAGATCGAGGAGGTCGAGGCGTAGGCATCTCTTTAGGACGCCGATCGCGCCGGCCCCGCGCCGCCCTCGCGCCGCCAAGTTGGATCACGACGACCCGGCCCTCATCGGCGACGGCGAACCGGTGGCCTCGCTCATCGACAGCCACCCGCGCCGGGCCGGAGAAGGGTCTGTTTCCAATGATGGAGCCATCCGCCTCACCGGTGTTCAGATCCGGCCAATGCGCAAGCAGCTCGCCCGTGGCCGCGTCATACAGCCGGGGGTGTCGAAACAGAGCCAGAACTCCGTCGCCGATCGGAAGCAAGTCCCCGGCGGCTTCCCTGAGTTGGACCCGCCACAGGAACCTCTCCTGACACATCGACCACCGCGCGAGCATGTTGGCGGCGAGGCCGTCGGGTTCCGCCGGCTCGTCCGGCCCTGGCGAGGTACTGACGATCACATCATCGCCCACAAAGCAGGCACCGCTGACTTCTGTCTGTACCACACTCATGTCGAACAGCTTCCGCGTGTAGCGGTCCAGCGTTTCGGGCTGGTGGAGCGCCGCAGGCAGGTCGTACACGTGCAAGCACCCCAATGGTTGCCACACCCACCCGGCGCTGAGCAGGTACCTGCCGCTAGGCGAGACGGCCAGCCGGGAATGGAAGATATCCTCCGGCTCCCGGTGCCTGTCTGCGGTCAGCCGCTCGCCGGTCACGGCGTCCTCGATCTCCAGCTGGTTGTACTTTTCCGGGCAGTGCACCACGCCCGTGCGGCCGTCGGGCAAGGTGAACAACGCGAGCGGGTACCGATAGACCCCCGCGTGGTAGTAGCTGCGGTTGACTTCGCGGATCAGGTGGCCATCAGGCTTGAGGAGCAGGCCCTTCGTACCGGTACCGGCGAGCAGGGCCACGACATCGCCTGCCGGGGCGGTAAGCGCACAGTCGAACGGCCGCCCGTACCCGGTGTATCTGCGGTCAGGGGCGGAACCATCCAATGGAAGACGCGTCCAGCCGGCGGCAACGTTGTACAGCTCGCCGTCCACCCACGCCAATGCGCGCGCCCCAGGCGCCGCCAACTCGATCCGGCTGACCTCGTGCACGGTGGCAGTGTGCCACTGATCGATCCGACGGATGCAGAATCAGCCGCCACGGAAATGGTCGGCGTCAGAACGGAACAACACCACCCCATCCTGAATGTCCACATAGTACTCGGCGTCCTCAGCGTCGTGTTCCCCGACGAACTGCGCGTTGAGCTTGGCGCTGCGCTGCCATGTGCGTCCACTCGGGATGTATGACGACAACAGTGCGTCGCTGCTGAACGATGCGATCTCATCGCTGTCGACTGTCTCCCAGTCGGTGTAGCGGCCGACCAGCTGCCTGGCATTGGCCGCGCCGACCCGGATGACACCAGTCTGACTGTCGCGCTCGGTACCGGGCACGGGCAGCAGATCATCGCAGTGTCGGTTCGGGTAGAGGATCCAGTGCACCTCGGATACCGCGCCGAGCGGCGCGAGCTCGGCCCGGATTGGCCGGGTGTCCGTCCGTACGGTCTTGGGGGCGGTCTCGACCAGGCGCTCACAATCGGCCGTGGAGCGTCGACTGACCACGAAGCACCCGCCGCAGCACAGCGATGGCACCACAAGTACGGCGACGCCGACCAGGATCCACCAATGGCCGCCCCGGAGTTTCACGGGCGGACCCTACCGGAGACGGTCATCCCTGACGTGCCCTGCGGCGCGCCGGACTCGGCGGTTGTGCCAAACGTACGGTGGCGCAATCACGGACCTGGCACGCGGCATGTTGCCTCGTCAACCGGCTGCCCGGGATCACGTTCGACACGAAGGACCTTCGTTGACTTCGCCTGGCAAGTGCTTGCCTACTGACTTCGGACAGACCGAGCTGCTGGGACGCGTGATGATGGTGTTGGTTGTTCGTTACGCCGAGGGTGTCAACACCTTCTTGATCAACAGCGTGCGCGAGGCCGCCGACACCGAGCTTGAGGAGCGGAAGAGGCGAGCCACGTGACCACCGCACCGCGGCGCACAGCGAAGGAGCTGAGCGCGATGACCAAGGAACAGATCGTTGCGTACTTCGAGGCTGGCGGCGACATGTCAGATGTCCTGGCGCGTGCGACGCCAAGCTCTCCTCCATCGGGACCCGTGCCCGATCGGCTGCCCGATGATGACGAGGTGCTGCCCGTAACCAGCGTGCGCATTCGCGCGAGCGCCTTGGATGAGCTGGACAAGCTGGGTGGGCGTGATGGCCGCTCCCGCCTCATCCGGCAGGCGATTGAAGAGTTCCTCGCACGTCGTCGGCGGGCGGCCTAACGCGACTGGTTCGGCCAGGCTGGGAGACACTCCTTGGCCACGGCTTTGCGTTGGCGCGGGTGAAGGGAATCACCCTCACTGTCAGCTTGGGAATTGCCGATCTTCTCGCGATCAGACGGCCTGACCTGCTGGTCGAGGTGGCCCGGAGCGGCCTGGAGCGGCCCGGTCTGTCCCCGGTTAATGGCACGCTAATGGCACGGCCGGATGGTCGCCACACTGGTCAGCCATCGGTCGGCCAACACGTGTTGCGGCGGGTTCGTGAGACTATAGGACGAGATGGGCGACCGAGAGGAGGTGAGCGCCGTGACGTCGAGCAACGCTGAGCACCTGCCCAAGTATCCGACGAGCGGGGAGCACATCCCGGCGGAGGAGCTGGCCCGGCAGCAGGGCGTCAAGCCGATCACTTCCGTCGAGGACATGTTCCGGCCGGGCACGTTCGAGTCCGACGAGGAGCTAGACGAGTTCTTGGCCGACCTTTATGAGTCCCGTCGAGCGGGCATGGCGTGAGCCTGGTCGTCCTGGACACCGACGTGGCATCGGGCATCCTCCGTGGCCGCGTGTCCCGTCGGCTTCTCGCGCTACTGGCCGGCAAGACCTGGTGCGTGTCGCTGGTGTCTAGTCACAAGCAATCTTGGTGATCTGGTCGGCCCAGGTTTGGTGTATCATCAACGTCATGACACGCATCACCGTCGACGTTAACGACGAGTGGCTGGACGCCGCCCGCGAGGAGTTGGGTACCGACACCAAGGTCGCGACCATCAATGCAGCGCTCCACGCCTTCGCACAACGGCGAAAGGCCGCCGAGATCGTCGCAGCCTTCGACGCCGTGCAGATGGACTTCGACGACTCCGACCGCGCCTGGGGCTACGGCGGCGGCCGCGACTTGTCCCGGCTCGCTGAGGACGCACGCGACACTAGAGCGGCCTGATGGCCGGGCCCATCTACCTTGCTGACACGTCTGTCTATGTCCTTCAGGGACAACACCCCCAGGTACGCAGCAGGTTCGAGTCGCTCCTCGTGGAAGGACGCCTAGCGGCCTGCCAGATGACGTCGTTGGAGTACCTCAACAACGCACCCGACCCGAAGAGCTACGAGATCCTGTGGAGCGCACTCCACGGTCATCGGTGGATGAACGTCACCACCCAGGCCATGGACCGAGCACTGGCCACACACCGAGCATTGGCGGCCACGAGCCAACACCGCCACTTCCGGCTACCAGATCTGATCATCGCGGCCACCGCCGAAATGAACGGCGCCACCGTGCTGCACTACGACGCGGACTACGACCGGATCGCGGCCGTCACCGGCCAGCCCACCGAATGGGTGGCCCCCAAAGGGTCACTCTGAGAGTGGAGCGGGTGAAGGGAATCGAACCCTCACTGTCAGCTTGGGAATTGTGTTGATCTATACGGACAGTAATTGGTGTGGATTACTGATGTGCACACAGCGTATAGACTTCACGGCTCGATAACCCGTCAGTGACCACTGTGTACCGCAGCATCGGGCACGGATCGGGCACGG
>JBPYFB010000120.1:0-7464 GCA_051986465.1 Rugosimonospora sp. | reverse complement strand
GTCCACCTGAATCCACTGTGGATCCGAGAACGCACTCGACCACCGGGTACCCGTGTTCCCGTCCACCGCGTTAGCCGCCGGGAACCCGGCGTTCTCCTGCGAGGAGGCGGTAGCGGTCTTGCCCTGCGCCACGTTCGTCGTCCCGCATCCGGTCGAGCCGGTAGCGGAGTAGGCGGCGAACTCCCAGAGCGAGTACCCGTACTGGGTCGCCCTTGCCGTCCCGTACATCCGGATGTACCGGCCGCTGCCGGTCACGTTGAGCGTCTGGTTGCCGCCGGTACCCGTCGTCGTCGAGTAGATCGTCGACCAACTGGCGGCATCGTTGGACACCTGGATCTGGAAGGCCGTCCCGTACGCCGCCTCCCAGTTCAACCCGACCCGGCAGATCGACTGCACACTACCGAGATCCACCTGAATCCACTGTGGATCCGAGAACGCACTCGACCACCGGGTACCCGTGTTCCCGTCCACCGCGTTAGCCGCCGGGAACCCGGCGTTCTCCTGCGAGGAGGCGGTGGCCGTCTTGCCCTGCGCCACATTCGTCGTCCCGCATCCGGTACCGCCGCCCGTACTGACGGTCCAGCCGAACGAGGTGGAGCCGCTCGCACCGGTGGTATCGCGCGCGGTGACCGTGACCGTCGAGGTACCCGCGGCGGACGGGGTTCCGGAGATGAGACCGGAGCTTGCGTTGATGGACAGCCCGGCGGGCAGGCCGGTCGCGCTGTACGTCAGCGTCTGGCCGCTGGCCGAGTCGGTCGCCTGGATCTGCAGGCTCGCCGCCGCGCCCACGGTGGAGCTCTGGTTGCCCGGGTTGGCCACCGTCACCGTGTTGCCGGTCGTACCGGTGGGCATCGTCCACAGTTGCTGTGCCGAACCCGTACAGGTCTCGATGTCCAGCCGCGCGCCGGTGTTGGCGCCGGGGACGGTCAGGCACAGGCCCGAGGCCGGGTTCACCAGTTCGCCGTTGGCCTGGGCGGTCCAGGTCTGCGCGGCGGTGGCGTTGCACGGGTACCAGTCGACGTTGGTGCCGCTGGTCTTTCCGGCGGATACCACGTCCAGGCAGCCGCCCTGCACACGGAGCGTCCCGTCGGTGTACGGCGACCACTGCTGGCCGGCGCCGCCGTTGCACCCGCTGACGCCGATCGGGTTACTCGCGACGTTGAGCGAGTTCTGGTTCGTCAGGCACAGCCCGTTGAGTCCCTTGACGGTACCGGTGGCGGTGGGGGTGCCCGTCGGCGTGGAGTTGCCGCCCTGCTCGTACACGGCCACGTACGCGACGCTCATGGACGCGCCCGAGGTCGTCGCCGACGTCGGCGTGGTCTGGCCGGATATCCCGTCCGGGTAGTTGCCGCCCATCGCCAGGTCCCAGATGATGAAGAAACCGTGGTCGATGGCTTGCTGCCACGCCGTCGTACCGACCGAGGCCTCGGTGATGGTGCTTTCCACGACACCGTCCATGAGGAACTGGAGGGTCTCCGCGCTGGTGTTCGTCCGGTCGATGATGACCGAGTACGTGTGGTAGCCGGTCTGGCAGGTGGAGCCCGCGCCTGGGCAGGCGATCAGCGCGTGGCCCGGGCTGTTGGCCGAGTCGTGCAGGGTCTGCGAGGCCTCGTTGAGACCGTTCACGTCCTCCATCATGTCGATCTCGCCCGACTGCGGCCAACCGCCGCCCGTCCGCATCGGCGCGCCGAGCGCCCAGAACGCGGGCCAGTACCCCAGGCCGTTGGCGGGGTTCGGCTGCTGGATCGAAGCGGTCATCTCCAGCTTGCCGCCTGGCGGCGCCTGGAAGTCGTCGCGGGTGCTCTCGATGCGCGCGGAGGTCCAGGTACCGCCGTTGTTGATGGCCTTCAACACGAGGTGGCCGTTGCCGTCCAGGTAGACGTTGTTGGTCGAGTTGGTGGTCTGCTCCTTCTCCCCCGTCCCGAAGCCGGTGCCGATGTCGTAGAACCAGTTGGCGGATGAGGGCGGAGTGCCGGCTGTGCCGGCGAAGTTGTCGCCGAACACGGTCGTCCAGCCGGCGGGCGCCGGCGGCACCGGGTCGGCCAGGGCCGCGGGCGCGTGGACGAGGGTGCCGGCGGCGGTCAAGCCGCCGGCGACCAGCGCCAGCGCGCCGATGATAGAGCGCTTTCTCGGCCGGGCTTTCTCAGGTTGGGGTATGCGGGGCACGTTGCTCTCCTTGCACGCGCTCGACTCCGCACGGCTGTTGGATGCCAACAGCGGCGCCGGGTGTCGAGTGTGGACGGACGGGAAGGAGCGCTCCGCGGAGAAGTTACTTCAGGCCTTATTTATAGACACTGATTTAACCGCCGAGCCGGGTCGGAGTCAAGCCGGAGAGCGCTCCCCCAAGCGGGTCACCAAGGCGACGCGGGGCCGCGACACCCTGGGCACCTTGACGCGCCCGGGGTGTCGCGGCCCCTCCCCCTCCTCGAATGTCAGCTCAGATGCGGCGTCAGCCCGTGACGCGCAACGCGATCGAGGACGACTGGCCGGTGGTCCCGTCCCACTGGTACCCGACCGCCCACTCGCTCGTCGCGTCCGCCGCGGTGATCGAGGTGAGCGCGGGCGAGCCGACGCCGCCGGTCACCGATACCGGGGTCACCGTCCAACCGCTGCCGGTCCAGTGCGCCACGGCCGGCGCGCCCGACGGATCGAACCCGGCGAGCCACACGTCGTTGGCGGACCGGGCAACCACGCTGACCGCACTGCTCAACATGGGCGCCGGGGCGGCGCTCCAGGCGGTGCCGTTCCACCGCTCGACAAACGCGCCCACCCCGGGAGTCTCGCCGACCGCCCAGGCGTCCGTCGCCGATACCGCTGCGACGTCGTACAGGTACGTGCTGAATCCGGCGCCACCGCCCAGGCTCGGCACCGAACTCCACGCCGTACCGTTCCAGTGCAGGATCATCGGTACCCGGATCCGGTTGCCGTACGGCTGGTCGCGCAGGAATCCGACCGCCCACACGTCGCCCGGTCCGCTGCCGTCCACGGAGCGCAGCACGTTGTCCTGGGTACCCGGGCTCGGAATCGGTACCGGGCTCCAGGTGCCGCCGTTGAAGTGCATGGCCACGTTCGTATGGCTCTGGGTGGTGGAACCGTCGCCGCCGACCGCCCAGACGTCACTCCCGGAGAACGCCTTGACCGCCGCGAACGCCGTTGGTGAACCGGTGGCGGGTACGGCGAGCCGGCTCCACGTCGAGCCGTTCCAGCGCAGCGCCACGCCCGTGTTGTTTGCTCCGGTCGCCCGGCCGACCGCGAACGCGCTCGTCGCCGAGGTCGCGTCGACGCCGGTCAAGGTGGCCCAGGTGTTGCCGTTGGTCAGCAGGTCGGGGCTGGGCACGAGGCTCCAGCGCGTTCCGTTGAACCGCTGCACGACTCCGTTGGTATTGCCGCCGACCGCCCAGCCGTCGCTCGCCGATACCGCGGTCACGTCGTTGAGACCGCCGAAGAAACCGGTGCCGTCGACCGGTACCTGGCTCGCGGTCGACGCGTACGCGGGTGCGCCGCCCGCGACCACGAGCAGGCCGACCGCTACTGCCGGCCCGGCCACCCGTACCGCCGCGCGGCGCAGCACCGCCCTGACTTGGCTCATCGGATACCCCCCAAGTACTCATTCACGGGAGCACCCTGACAGCACGCGCTGGAACGGCGCTGAAATCCGGCTGACGCGGGTTACCCGGCGAGGTACCGCTGGAGGGTCGGGCCGAGCCAGCCGCTGACTTCCTCGGTGGACATGTGCACCGCGGGCGGAAGTCGCAGCACGTACCGGCACAGCGCGAAGCCGAGCATCTGGCTGGCGACGAGGGTGGCCCGGGTGGCGGCCTGTGCCGGGTCCGGGCAGACGGCGGCCACGTGCGGGGTCAACTGGTTCGCGAAGATCTGCTGCATCCGGTGAGCCGCGGCGGTGTTCGTCATGGCGGCCCGCAACAGGGCCACGAGCGCGTCGTCGCGTTCCCACCGGCGCACGAAGTGTTCGACCAGCGTGGCACCGAGCCGGCGGCGCGCGATCGCGCTGAGGTCGGGCAGGTCGAGGTCGAACTCTGCCGCGGCGGCGAACAGCTTCTCCTTGTTGCCGTAGTAGCGCATCACCATCGCGGGGTCGATGCCGGCGTCGGCGGCGATCGCCCGGATGGTGGCGCGCTCGTACCCATCCGCGGCGAAGCGCTCCCGGGCGGCGGTCAGGATCGTTGCTCGGGTGGTGTCGGAGCGTCGCGGCGCGGCTGGGATCGTCATGTCAACGACCGTAGGCCAACATCGGTTGACACGCCAGTAGCCGCGCCATAGAGTCAACAGATGTAGGCCAACAGTTGTTGACAGGAGGCCACTCATGAGGACAGACACGGATGTGGCGATCGTCGGCGCCGGCCCGACCGGCTTGCTGCTCGCCGGAGACCTGGCCGCGGCGGGGATACGGACCACCGTTCTGGAGAGCCGGCAGGGCGAGTCGAACCTCACCCGGGCGTTCGCCCTGCACGCGCGCAGCCTGGAGCTGCTGGACGCGCGAGGGCTCGCCGACCAGCTCGTCGCGATGGGTCAGCAGGTGCACGGGCTGCGCCTGTTCGACCAGCTCAGCGTGGAGCTCTCCGGCCTGCCGAGCCGGTTCCGGTACGTACTGATCACCCCGCAGTACAACATCGAGCGGGTCCTGGAGGAGCGGGCATTGGCGGCGGGTGCGCAGATCGTCCGGGGCGCCAAGGTGCTCGGCCTGAGCCAGGACGCCGACGGGGTGGACGTCGAGACCCAGACCGGCCAGTACCGGGCCCGCTACGTCGTCGGTTGCGACGGGGTACACAGCGCGGTCCGCGACGCGGTGGGGCTGGACTTCCCCGGCAAGGCGATCGTCCGCTCGCTGATGCTCGCCGACGTCAAACTGACCAACGCGCCCGAGGAGGTACTGGCGGTCAACGCGGCCGGCGACTGCTTCGCGTTCGTGGCGCCCTTCGGCGACGGCTGGTACCGCATCTTCGCCTGGGACCGGCGCAACCCGCTGCCCGACTCGGCACCCCTGGACCTGGCGGAGGTACGCGCGGTGACCCGCCGCGCCCTCGGTACCGACTTCGGCATGCACGACCCGCGCTGGCTCTCCCGCTTCCACAGCGACGAGCGGCAGGTCACCACGTACCGGGTGGGTCGGGTCTTCCTCGCCGGGGATGCCGCGCACGTACACACACCCGCAGGCGGCCAGGGCATGAACACCGGCCTGCAGGATGCGGCGAACCTGAGCTGGAAGCTCGCCGCGACGCTGCACGGCCACGCGCCCGCCGGGCTGCTCGACACCTACCACGCTGAGCGGCACCCGGTGGGGCACACGGTCCTGCGCAGCAGCGGCGCCCTCATCCGGCTCGCGATGATCCAATCCGGACCCGGCCGGTTCGCGCGCAACCGCATCGCCGCCGCGGCGCTGCACGTTGGCGCGATCGTCCGCAAGGCCAGCGGGATGATCTCCGGTATCGGGATCGGTTACCCGGCCCCGTCCGGCGCGCACCACCTGGTCGGGCAGCGCGCCGCGGACGTACTGCTCGCCGCCGGGGGCCCCGGCCCGGTGCGGCTGTACGAGGCGCTGCGCGGCGGCGGCTTCGTTCTGGTCACACCGCCGGCCGGGCGGCTTACGGTGCCCGCGGGCTGGGCCGGCCGGGTCCGCCAGGTCGGTACCGCCGAGGACACCGACACCACGATGCTGGTCCGCCCCGACGGCTACGTGGCCTGGGCCAGCGACCGGGCGGACGCGGCATCGCTCACGACCGCCCTGCACGACTGGTGCGGCGCGGCGTAACCCGCGCACCCGGCCCGCGGGCGGGTTACGGCTCCTGGAGATCGATCAGGGCCAGACCCGTCTGCGGGTCCATCCGCTTGGCCAGTTCGGGCGCGACCTCGGTGACGATGACTTCGAGGGTGGGCCACACCTGGCCGCGCAGCAGGTGGCCGCCGAGCGTCGAGCCGTCCCGGCGGCCGAGTACCACGTGCAGGTGCGCCACCGGCTTGCCGTCCTGCTCGGCGATGTCTCCGAGCAACGAGAGGACCTCGACCTGCTCCGTGAACGGTATGTGCTGGTACGTCATGCGCTCGCGGTCGAAGTAGCCCAGCTCCCCTTCCTGGAAGGCACCGACGGCGGTGACCTGCGCCGCGCGTACGCCGTGCCGCCGGCCCGCCTCTTCGATCGCGGCGAGCGCCTCGTCGCCCTTGTCGGCGACCAGCACCACGACCCGCCTGCCCTCGCTGTGCAACTCCCTGCTGTTCATCGGCCCTCCAACGCAGCGACTGCCGTAACAGCAGGGTTCCCCGGCAGGGCCGGATTAAGCGGGGCCGGATCGAGCTACGAACGGGTCCAGCGCTGGTTCGACCCGCCGTTGCAGGTGTACATGTCCACGAGCGCGCCGTTCGCGGTACCGGCGCCCTTCACGTCGAGGCACAGGCCGGACTGCACGCTGGTGATGGTGCCGTTGCTGTTGACGTTCCACTGCTGGTTGGTATTGCCGTTGCAGTCGTAGATCTCCACCTTGGTACCGGGTGCGGTGCTGGCGCCGGCCACGTCGAGGCACTTGTTGCCGTACACCGTCAGCACCTTCGAAGGGGTCAGGGTGAACGACTGGTTGGCGCCGCCGTTGCAGTCCCAGATCTCCAGTTGAGTGCCGTTGGTCGTGGAGGCGCTGGGCACGTCCAGGCACCGGTTCGAGCCCGCGCCCCGGATGATGGCGGCACCGCCACTGCCCACGCCCCAGGACCACTGCAGCCGGCTGACCCCGGAGACGTTGTTGTCGGTCAGCGTCAGGCTGGTACCGCTGCCGTGCAGCGTCTCCATGCTGTACGTGTCACCGTTGCGCAGCCCCGGCCAGTACACCGAGCCCATACCCAGAGCGCGGAAGGTATCGGTGTCGGCCTGCAGGTACGCGATGAAGTAGTTGTTGTTGATGGGCCCGTTGTAGTTGAGCCCGGTGGTCATCGGCGCGCCCCACTCGTCGACCACGGTGCGGGACGCGCAGGAGCCGAGGCGGTTCTTCAGGTCGCTGACCCAGCCGGCGTAGCTGGTCTGGCTGGTGTTCCAGAAGCCGTAGTGGTGCAGCGACAGGTACGTGCCGGTGAGCCGGGTGTCCGCGCATACGCCGGTGACGTTGTCGTTGTACCCGGTACCGCTGGTGAAGATCCGGTTCTTCGGTACGGCCGGGTACGTGCTGATCCACTGCGCGACGAGGTTCGACCAACTGCTCAGGCTGTACCCGAACGGCTCGTTCATCGGTTCGAAGTAGACCCTGCTGTTGCCGGCGTACTTGCTGGTGATCGTCTGCCACATCGCCCAGTACGTCGTCGTGTTGTCGACCACGCCGTCCTTGTGCGCCACGCCCTCCCAGTAGCTCAGGATCACGTTGAAGCCCTTGGCCGTGGCGGCGTCGATGGCACCGGTGTAGGACGCCCAGAAGGCTCCGTTGACCGTGTACGGGTTGACCGGCAGCCTTACCGTGTTCGCACCCA
>JBPYFB010000119.1:0-3741 GCA_051986465.1 Rugosimonospora sp. | reverse complement strand
CCCTCGGCATACAGGTGAAGCTCACCGCGGACAATCTCGCCGGTTTCAACAAGGTCATGTACCAGACCAGCGACTATGACGTCTACATGATGGGCTTCGGCCTCAGCATGCCGACGCAGGCCGTCACGTACCTGTCCGGCCCGATTCCGCCGAAGGGCCAGAACGTCTCCGGCGTCCACAACAAGGACTACGACGCGCTCGTCGCCAAGGCACTGACCCTGACGCCGCCGGCCGCCTGCGCGTACTGGAACCAGGCCGAGCAGGCGATCTGGCGCGACCTCGACCTCGTACCGATCGCCGGCAAGCAGGAGCAGTGGTTCCTCAAGAACGCCGAGGCCCAGATCTCCGGCTGGAACCTCCCGATCCCCACCAGCATCCGGGTCTTCCGCTGACGGCGGCGGCGAGCGTAGGAGGTACGACCGTGGCGACCCGTCGTTCGGACGAGGCCGAGCACTGGCAGGAGCGCCTGGCCATCCTGGCCGTACGCCACCGGGTGCCCGGTGCCGCGCTCGGCATCCTGCGGCTGAGCCGCGCCGGCGGGCGCCCGGCCCGCACGCCGTACTGGATCCTGCCCCGGGGGCTGGGCCCCGGCGGGCTCATCACCTCCAGCGTCGCCGACGTGCTCGCCTTCGCCCGGCCGCACCTGGCCGGCGGGATCAGCCCGGACGGCCACCGCCTGCTCTCGGCGGAAAGCGTGGCGACCATGGCCGGCAAACACGCCGACCTGCCCGACCCCCACACCTCACGCGACTCCTGGGGCCTGGGCTGGGGCCGGTTCGGATGGGACGGGCACCGGCTCGTCGGGCACGACGGCGCCACCATCGGCCAGGCCGCGTACCTGCGGCTGCTGCCCGAGGCGGGCCTGGCGGTCGTCCTGGTCACCAACGGCGGCGAGGCCCAAGATCTTTACCACGACCTGTTCGGTGAGATCTTCGCGAAGCTCGCCGACGTCGACATGCCACGGCCACCGGCGCCACCCGCCGAGCCACCGGCCGTCGACCTCGAACGGCACCTCGGCCGATACGAACGCACCGGTGAACGCCTCGAAGTCCGCACCCGCGACGGGCGCGCCCTACTGCGCGTCACCCCGACCGGACCACTCACCAGGCTGCTGGACAAGCCGGTACGCGAACTGGCCATGACACCGCTCGACGACGGCGGCGACCGGTTCGCCGTACGGCGACCACCGGCCCGTAACTGGACTCCGGTCACCTTCTACCGGCTGCCGGACGGCAACCGATACGTCGCGATGGACGGCCGATCCACGCCGAAGATCGCCTGATCGCGGGATCCGGGCTCGGGCGCCTTAGGTGCCTTAGGCGTGCGCGTACGGTCTAAGGCGCGCTGAGAGAGTACGGCTCGCGGAGATACCGCATCGTCCCCATGTGGCGGGCCCGGCCTTAGGACGAACCTGAACAGTGCGGTCGGAGGTACCGGCTCGCACGGCAGGAGGAGACGCGAAATGCATCCCGACATCGTCAGGGCGCTCATGAACGAGCACATGCGCGAGCTGAGCGCGGACGTCCGCGCCGCCCGTAGGGGCGACCAGGACAGCGCGCGGTGAACGCGCACGCCGGCGTCCGCCGAATCCCGCCCAGCCACCCCGGCCGGGCGGGATTTCTCATTCGGGGCTCTCGTCCGCCTCCGGGTCCTTCGCCGGCGGCATCTCCCGCGTCTTCTCGGCGGGCGAGTCCGAGTCCGCGACGGGGGGCAGTTGCTGCGTCTCGTCGGTCGGCGACACCGGCGCGGCCGCGGGGGGCATCTCCCGCGTCTCCACCGACGGCGACACCTCCTCCGCGACCGGCGGCTCGTCCTCCGGAACCGGGGTGATCGGCACAGTGGACGACACCGGCTCGACGGCGTCCGGCGCGGCGGTCTCTGACGCGGCGGTCTCCGGCTCAGTGGGCTCTGGCCCGGCAGTCCGCGGCTCGGCGTCCGGGGACTCGGCGTCCGGGGACTCGGCGGCGGGCGGCGCGGCCACCGGCGACGCGGCGGGCAGCAGTTCCGTCGGAAGCGGCTCGGCAGGCGGCGCGGCCACCGCGGCGGCCGGGTCGGCGGGCGGCAGCGGCGGACCGCCGATGATCAGGTCCGCCGCGCGTTCGGCCACGGCGATGACCGGGGCATTGGTGTTCCCGCGCGGCACGGCCGGCAGCACCGACGCGTCCACCACGCGCAGGGCGCCGATCCCGCGGACCCGCAGCTCCGGGTCGCAGACCGACTCGTCCGTACCGCCCATCGCGCAGGTGCTCGTCGGGTGGTACAGCGTCACGACCTCCTGACGGATCCAGTCCGCCGCGTCCACGCCCTCCCCCGGCGCGAACTCTCCGTTGCTCAGCCGCGCGAGCGGCCGGTTCGCCGCGATCTCCCGGGCCTGCCGCAGCCCCGCGAGCATGATCTCCATGTCCGCCGGCTCGCTGAGGTACGCGGGGTCGATCACCGGCTTCCAGCGGGGGTCGGCCGACCGCAGCGTGATGGTCCCCCGGCTCGCCACCGCCACCGGCGTGACGAACACCGAGATCATGCGCTCCGGCGTGTCCACCAGGCCCTGCCGGACGAACGGGACGCCGAGCACGTGGTACTGCAGGTCCGGCGCCGGCAGGTCCGGCGTCGTACGGACGAAGCCGCCGGCCTCGGCGATGTTCGAGGCGAACGGGCCACGGCCCAGCGTCCGCCACAGCAGGAGGTTGCGGACGTTCACCCCCTCCCACATCGCCCGCGTACGCGGCGTGTGCCACATGACCGGCACGATCGGGTGGTCCTGCAGGCCGGTGCCCACCGCGGGCAGGTCCGCGACGACGTCGATGCCGAGCGACCGCAGGTGGTCCGCCGGGCCGAGGCCGGACAGTTGGAGAAGCTGCGGCGAGTTGACCGCCCCGCCGCACAGGATGACCTCCTGGGAGGCGAGCGCCTCCTCGACCCGGCCGCCGGTGACGTACCGTACGCCGGTCGCCCGGCGCTTCTCGACCAGCACCTTCGTGGCGAGTGCGTCGGTCTTCACGGTGAGGTTCGGGCGGCCCAGCGCGGAGCGGAGGTACCCGTCGGCGGTCGACCAGCGCCGTCCGCGCTTCTGCGTCACCTGGTAGTGGCCGACGCCGTCCTGGGTGGCGCCGTTGAAGTCGTTGTTGGCCGGCAGGCCGAACGCCGTCGCCGCCTCGACCCACGCCCGGGGCAGCGAGTGCTTGTAGCGCAGGTCCTCCACCCGCAGCGGCCCGCCGACGCCGTGGTACGCCGACTCGCCCCGCTGCTGGTCCTCGGCCCGCCGGAAGTACGGCAACAGGTCCGCGTAGCCCCAGCCCTTGCAGCCGTATTCGTCCCGCCAGGTGTCGTAGTCGTACCGATGCCCCCGGATGTAGATCATCGCGTTGATGGACGAGCTGCCGCCCAGGGTCCGGCCGCGCGGCCAGTAGACGCCGCGGCCGTGCGCCCCCGCCTGCGGGGTCGTCGTGTAGTCCCAGTCGTACGGGCCCTTGAACAGCGACTGAAGTCCGGCCGGCAGGTGGATCTCGGCCGCGTCGTCGGGCGGGCCGGCCTCCAGGAGCAGCACGCGGGCACTGACATCGGTGCTCAGCCGGTTGGCAAGCACGCAGCCCGCGCTGCCGGCACCGACGATGACGTAGTCGTACACGGACGCCTCCGGAGCTTGGGGAGCCTGGCCGAAACACTATCGATATCGGACGTACCGGGGCAGTCCACCGAATGTGGTTCTAACCACGGATCTCGACAACGACTCGATCTCGTAAC
>JBPYFB010000118.1:0-6322 GCA_051986465.1 Rugosimonospora sp. | reverse complement strand
GTTTGCCTGTTCTGCCAGGAGAAGCTCTCCTACGTCGACTACAAGGACACGGCGCTGCTGCGCAAGTTCATCTCCGACCGCGGCAAGATCCGCGCTCGGCGGGTGACCGGCGTCAGCGCCCAGCAGCAGCGGCAGATCGCCCGCGCGGTGAAGAACGCGCGCGAGATGGCGCTGCTGCCGTACACGACGACCGGGCGATAGGGAGGGTCGGCGATGAAGATCATCCTCAAGCAGGAGGTCTCCGGTCTCGGCGCTCCGGGCGACGTGGTGGAGGTCAAGAACGGGTACGGGCGCAACTACCTACTTCCCCAGGGCTTCGCGATCCTCTGGACGCGCGGTTCTGAGAAGCAGGTGAGCCTGATCAAGCGAGCCCGCTCGGCTCGGGAGATCCGCGACCTGGGCCACGCCAACGAGGTCAAGGGTCAGCTCGAAGGGCTGAAGGTCACGCTGTCGGCTCGGGCGGGCGAGGGCGGCCGGCTCTTCGGCTCGGTCACCCCGGCCGACGTCGTTGACGCCGTACGCCGGGCGGGCGGGCCGCAACTGGACCGCCGCCGGGTCGAGTTGCCCGGGCACATCAAGTCGACCGGCTCCTACCAGGTGCAGGTCAAGCTGCACCCCGAGGTGACCGCGAAGATCTCCTTCAACGTGCTGCCTTCCCGGTAGCCGCGAAGCACGACGCGACGGGCGCCCTGCCGATACGGCGGGGCGCCCGTTCGCTGTGCCGCCTTGCCCTGCGAGCGCGACACGCCGTACCTGGTTTCTTGGTTCCACACTCTGTGGGCGGCATACCCGCAGTTCAGAGTGGACACGGCGGCCGATCCCCAAGGATGTCCACAGGCTGTGCACAGCGTTGCGCACAAGCCTTACCCCACTGTCCACAGGTTCTCCCAAGCCTCATCCACCGGGGTTGTTGAGCGGTACCGCTGATCTCCGTATCGTTCCCGGGAGCCCGCCCGGTGAATGTGTCGTACCCCTGCGGTACCAAGGTGTGGGTGTTGATCGTTAGGGGGCGCGCGGTGTCGGTTGCGGATGGGGTGCGCCCGACCGACCAGCGGCGAGGCGACTCCCCCGGTCCCGGCGGTGCGCCTTCCGAGCCGCAGTTCGACCGCACGCCTCCCCAGGACATCGCCGCGGAGCAGTCCGTACTCGGCGGCATGCTGCTGTCGAAGGACGCCATCGCCGACGTCATCGAGGTACTCCGGGCCGGCGACTTCTACCGGCCCAACCACGCCGTCATCTACGAGACGATCCTTGACATGTACGGGCGCGGCGAGCCGGCCGACGCCGTCACGCTCGCCGCCGCGATGGCCACCAGTGGTGACCTGGCCCGCGTCGGCGGCGCGAACTACCTGCACACCCTGATGGAGAGCGTGCCCACCGCGGCCAACGCCGCCTACTACGCGCGGATCGTGTCGGAGCGGGCGGTACTGCGCCGCCTGATCGAGGCCGGCACGCGGATCGTGCAGTTGGGCTTCGGAAGCGCGGCGGGCGCCGGACGCGACGTGGACGACCTGGTCGACCTGGCGCAGCAGGCGGTCTACGACGTGACCGAGCGGCGGGTCAGCGAGGACTTCGCGATCCTCTCCGACCTGCTGCAGCCGACGCTCGACGAGATCGAGGCGGTCGGCTCGCAGAGCGGCGTCATGACCGGGGTACCGACCGGCTTCGGCGACCTCGACCGCCTACTCAACGGCCTGCACCCAGGTCAGCTCGTGATTGTGGCCGGTAGGCCCGGGTTAGGAAAGGCGCTGGCACTCGACACCCCACTGCCAACGCCCGACGGCTGGACGACGATGGGCGCGGTCAAAGCAGGCGATCGGTTGCTCGGCGCCGACGGCCGGCCCACGGTCGTTACCGCGACATCAGACGTCATGCTGGGTCGGGCGTGTTACGAGGTCGAGTTCAGCGACGGCTCGGTCATCGTTGCCGATGCCGAGCACCTGTGGAAGACGACGACCCGCGCGATGAGACGGCAGCGGGCCGAGGCGAAGCCGTCTCTCTACTGGTCAAAAGCCTCGCTGGGGCAGATCCAGACGGCCTACGAGACCGCGAGAACCGAACCAGACCGACTCGTTACCTTCGCGGAGGCGTTGGCGCTTGTCGGCCCGGAATTCAGGTCGGTCTTGCACACCGTTGGGCACTCTGTGGGAGTCGGCGGACGGGTACCGCGAGAGACCAGGCGGGGCCTTCGGCCAACCCCGGCGTACTCCCGTAAGGCCTTGATGACAGCGCTCCTGGACCGGGCGCACCGACCGATGAATTTCGCGACCACTGCTATACACGACCCAGTCGTGACCACGGCTCAGATCGCGTCGACCCTGCGCCACCCCACGGATGGCCGGCTCAATCACGCGGTCGAAAACTGCCGGCCGCTCGAGTTGCCTGACCGGCCTCTGCTGATTCCGCCGTACACCCTGGGGGCGTGGTTGGGCGATGGGGTGAGCGCGGCGGGCCAGATCACGACGGCGGACTCCGACATCCTGACCTCGATCGAGGAGGACGGTTTCGAGGTCCGCCCGACGCGACACCCCATGCACTACGGGATCCACATCCGGCCGCTGCCGCCCCTTGACACGCGCCACTGCGTCGTCTGCGGCACGAGGTTCCAGCCCCGGGGCACCGCTGTCTGGACGTGCGGCAGAAGCTGCGGCGCCCGATCGCGCTCTATCCAAAGGCCGGCTCCGACCGGGTGCTTCCACTGTGGGGCGGTTACCGAAGGCACTGGGTACGCCTCCCGGCGCTGCGCCCGTTGCCACGCCCGGTTCGGCTCCTTCGCGGGGCTCCTGCGGGAGTTGGGCGAGCTGAATGCAAAGCACATCCCTGACGCGTACCTTCGCGCGTCCGAGACGCAACGCCGCGCCCTTCTCGCTGGTCTCCTCGACACCGACGGCACGGTTGGCGGCTCGGGCAACGTGCAGTACACGTCGACATCCGCTCGCCTCATCGAGGGCGTGCGGGAACTGGTGGTGAGCCTGGGTTACCGGTGCTCCATCACCAGGAAGCCGGTCCGAGGGCGCACCATGGCTACCTCGATCGCGTACACCATCAACTTCACGACAGTGGATGAGGTGTTCCGGTTAGGGCGAAAGCGAGCCGTGCACAGAGGACGCAGGCGTACCCCGGATACGGCACGTACGGGCTCGCGGTTCATCGTGGATGTGCGGCCGGTCCCGAGCGTACCCGTCCGCTGCGTCACCGTCAGCAACGACGACCATCTGTACCTCGCCGGCCGCTCCATGATTCCTACCCACAACTCGACGGCTGCCATGGACTTCGCCCGCAGTGCTTCCGTCCGGCACAACTTCGCCAGCGCGATCTTCTCCTTGGAAATGAGCAAGGTTGAGATCGTGATGCGGCTGCTGTCGGCGGAGGCGCGGGTACCGCTGCACGTCCTGCGCTCGGGGCAGCTCTCCGACGACGACTGGACCAAGCTGGCGCGGCGGATGGGTGAGATCAGCGAGGCGCCGCTGTTCGTCGACGACACGCCCAACATGAACCTGATGGAGATCCGGGCCAAGGCGCGGCGGCTCAAGCAGCGCCACGATCTCAAGCTGGTCGTCGTCGACTATCTGCAGTTGATGAGCTCGCCCAAGCGGGTGGAGAGCCGGCAGCAGGAGGTGGCGGAGCTGTCCCGTGGCTTGAAGCTGCTGGCAAAGGAGATCGACTGTCCGGTCGTCGCGGTCAGCCAGCTCAACCGCGGCCCGGAGCAGCGCAACGACAAGCGTCCACAGTTGAGCGACCTCCGTGAATCAGGCTCAATTGAGCAGGACGCAGACGTTGTCATACTTCTGCACCGGGATGACTACTACGACAAGGAGTCGCCGCGCGCCGGCGAGGCTGACTTCATCGTTGCCAAGCACCGCAACGGGCCGACCGATACCGTCACCGTCGCGGCACAGCTGCACCTGTCGCGCTTCGTCGACATGGCCGTGATCTAGGGCGCAGAGGATCTTGTAGATGGCGCGGATGCTCGTCACTGGAGGCAGCGGCTACCTTGGGCGGCGGCTGGTCGAGCGGGCCGCCACAGCCGGGTGGACGGTCATCGGCACGTACTTCAGCGCTGGCGGCCCGGGTGAGCCACTCGACATCCGCGACCGCGAGGCGGTTCGCAATCTGGTGCGCCGGGTTGGGCCGGACGTGGTCGTACACACGGCCAGCGGTCGGGAGGACTGGCGGGCCGTCGCGGACGGCAGCGCGAACGTCGCCGTCGCAGCCGGGGAGCAGGGCGTACGGCTGGTTCACGTCTCCAGCGACGCGATCTTCTCCGGTACACAGGTCGAGTACGACGAGTCCGCGCTGCCTGAGCCGGTGTACCCGTACGGCGCCGCGAAGGCAGCGGCCGAGACGGCGGTACGGGCGATCGCGCCGCAAGCCGCGGTGGTGCGTACCTCCCTCATCCTCGGCGACGGCCGGGGCAACCACGAGCTCCTGACCCATGGCCTCGTCTCCGGCGAACTGACCGGCGCGCTGTTCACCGACGAGATCCGCAAGCCGGTGCACGTCGACGACCTCGCCGACGCCCTGCTCGAACTCGCGGCGACCGACTACGCGGGCATCCTCAACGTCACCGGCGCCGACGCGATCAGCCGGTACGACCTCGGCGTGCTGGTGGCGCGGCGGGACGGGCTGGATCCCGCGAAGCTGCCGGCCGCACGCCTCGCGGACCTCCACCTCAACCGCCCGACCGACGTGCGGCTGCGTACCGAGATAGCGGCGTCGATCCTGCGTACCCGCCTGCGCGGCGCCCGCGAGTTCCTACTGCGGCGCGTCCTCGACTGAGCCGTCGGCTACCCGCCAGTGGCGCGTGTACCCGACGGCGTTGGCGAAGTACCGGTCGTGCGTGACCATCAGCACCGTGCCCTGGAACTCGCGCAACGCCTCCTCCACGACGTCCAGCGAGTCGAAGTCGAGGTAGTTCGTCGGCTCGTCGAGCAGCAGCACCTGCGCCCCGCTGTTGACCATCGTGGCGAGCAGCAGCCGGCGCAGTTCGCCTGCGGACAGGGTACCGACGGGTCGGCTCCAGACCGGCGCGTCGAACAGGTAGGCGTCGAGCGTCTGCTCCGCCTCGTCGACGTACATCGACACCCTGGACCGGAAGAAGTCCAGCACCGGTACCGCGAGCCGCAGGTCGTCGTGGGTCTGCGGGAGCAGCGACGCCTCGGCGAGCAGCGCCACCGAGCCGGAGGTGGGTTCGAGTTCGCCGGCGAGCGCGCGCAGGAGCGTACTCTTGCCGGCGCCGTTCGGGCCGCTGATGAGCACCCGCTCCCCGGCATACACCGAAATGTCTACAGGGGACAGTCGGCCGTCGATCGCCAGCGACGCCGCCTTGACGACCAGGTCCTGCGCCGGCGCCGGCGGGAACCGGAAGCTGAGGCGCGGCCTGGTCTCCGGGCGCGCCAGCCAGGACGCGGCTCGCATCTGGCGGGCCAGCCGGCGCTCGCGGGCCTTGGCCTTGCGCGCCACCTTCTTGGCGTACCGGCGCTTCTGGTCGGCGCCGAGTCCACTGTGGACGTTGAGCTCCACGCTCAAGGCCTGGTCGCGGGTGCGCTCGATGTCCTCGGCGAGGCGCCGCCGCGCCTTCTCCTGCGCCTCGTACGCGAGCAGCAGCCCCTCCCAGCGCCGCTGC
Source organism: Rugosimonospora sp. (assembly GCA_051986465.1). Taxonomy (GTDB): domain Bacteria; phylum Actinomycetota; class Actinomycetes; order Mycobacteriales; family Micromonosporaceae; genus DATEJJ01. Next base: position 696 of record JBPYFB010000118.1, on the reverse strand, counting down.
TTCTCGACGCGGTATGCGGAGTAGTTGCCCTCGTAGCTCTGCAGCCCGTCGTCGATGCCGTCGAGCTCGACGACGCAGGTGGCGAACCGGTCGAGGAACGCCCGGTCGTGGGTGATGACGAGCGCGGCGCCGGGGAACGTGGCGAGGTACCCGGCGAGCCAGTCCGTACCGGCGGCGTCCAGGTGGTTGGTGGGCTCGTCCAGCAGCAGCACGGTCGGCTCGGCGAGCAGCGCGCCCGCGAGCATGAGCCGGGCCTGCTCCCCGCCGGACAGCGCGCCCAGGCGGGTGGCTGCCGGCAAGTCCGGTACGCCGAGCCGATCCCGCACCGCGGCCACCCTGGCCGCGTACGCCCATCCGCCCAACTGGGCGAAGCGCTCCTCGACCTGCGCGTACTCGCCCACGGTCTGCGCGTCGCCCGGCGCCAGGTCGGCGGCGAGCCGGCGCAGCCGGCGGTCCAGGTCGGCGAGTTCGCCGGGCGCCGCGTCGAGCAGGTCGGCGACGGTCGCGTCCGGGTCGGGCACCTGCTGCGCGTAGTAGCCGAGCCGCGTCGCGGCGCCAACCTCGACGCGTCCGGCGGCGGGCGCCTGGGCGCCGGCGAGCAGCCGCAGCAGAGTCGATTTGCCCACGCCGTTGGGCCCGACCAGGCCCACCCGGTCGGTGCCGCCGAGAAGCAAGGAAACCCCGGCGAACAGCGGC
>JBPYFB010000117.1:0-2634 GCA_051986465.1 Rugosimonospora sp. | reverse complement strand
GGGCTGGTCGTGCTGTCCGACGGCGCGCCGCACCGGGACGAGCTGCACGCGGCGCTGGACCAGCTGTTCGGCACCGGTGAACGGGTCGACGACGTGTGGCTGTGGCGGGTGAACCCATAGCGGTTATCCGGCGGTCCTCAGGCTGCTGGGGTGAGGCAGCAGCCGCGGCAGACCTTCGGTTCGGGCAGCGTGAAGGCCAAGCAGCAGGTGCGCCGGTGCACGGCGGGTCCGGGCGTGATCTCGACAAGGTCGGCCACGCCGAGCGCGGCGAGCAGGGTGCCGCCGACCTCGTCGCACAGCCCGGGTACCGCCGACTCGGCGCGTACCAGCGCGTGCGCGACACCCGACGCGACCGAGCCCAGCAGGGTACGGCGGCCGAGGTGCACGAGGCCGTGCAGGCCCTCCATGACCGGGCCCAGGTGCCGGTCGATCAGCCGCTCGCGGAGGTAGCCGAGCGGGTCGCCATGGTCGGCGGAGACCGTGGGGCGGCACAGTCCCACCTCGATGAACTGCGGGCCGGCGTGCGGGCGGATCAGCACGTTGCCCGCTGACACGTCGGGTACCCGGCCGGTCGCTGTCAAGCGCTGGCCTGACGCCGCTCCGACAAGCTGCGCGGCGGCACCGAGCACGGCCGGCAGGGCGACCCAGTACGCGTACGACTTCCAGGCCAGCGCGGCGGCGACGTGCGGGCTGGTGCTCCAGCGGCGCTGGGCGGCCGAGATCAGCCCGGGCAGGGCGGTCCCGTCGGCGTACCGGCCGGCCGGTGTCCAGCCGCGCGGATCCGCGACGACCAGCCCGGGGACGAGGCCGCGCACCGGTCCGTCGCCGAGCCGGTCGCGCATGGTGTCCAGGGTGTCCTGGATCGGGTCGAGCACCGGCACTCGGTAAGGGTAGCCTAACGTCGCTCCTTCCGCCCCGGCGCGGAATGGAATCCGCTCCTCATATGTTTGACGAGTCAAATAACTTGCTCCGTCCGAGGAGAGAGCGATGCCCGCGGTATCGGCAGACCCGATCAGCCTTCCCCGACTGGCCAGACCGGCCCAGGCCGGGACCCGGTGGCGTGGCGTACAGAAGGTCGTCACGGCACACAAGCAGCTTGAGGGCGAGGGCTTCCAGGTCCGCCGCCCGTTCCCACACCTGGACCTGGCATTGGCCGACCCGTTCCTGTTGCTGGACCACATGGGCGCGGTCGAGTACGCGCCGGGCGAGGCCAAGGGCGCGCCGTGGCACCCGCACCGCGGCTTCGAGACGGTCACCTACATGATCGACGGTGCCTTCGAGCACGAGGACTCCACCGGCGGCGGCGGCCTGATCACCGACGGCGCGACCCAATGGATGACCGCCGGCTCCGGCATTCTCCACTCAGAGCTGCCGCCGCAGGAGATGGTCGCCAAGGGCGGTCTCTTCCACGGGGTACAGCTGTGGGTCAACCTGCCCGCCGCGCAGAAGTGGGCGGCGCCGGCCTACCAGGACATCACCGGTAAGGACGTCAAGCTGGTCTCCTCGGACGACGGCGGCGCGCTGGTGCGGCTGATCGCCGGCGAACTCGGCGGGTACTCCGGGCCGGGCGTCACCCAGACCCCGATCGTGTACGCGCACGTCACTTTCGCGCCCGGAGCCTCGTTGGCGACGGCGTGGCCGTCCGACTTCAACGCGCTGGTCTACGTGCTCGGCGGCCGCGGCTACGCGGGTACCGAGCAGCGGCCGCTGGCCGAGGGTCAGCTCGCCGTGTTCGGGCCGGGCGACGCGATCACCGTACAGGCGGCCGCCGCCGCGCAGCTTGTCGGAGCGGCGCCCAGGCAGCGTTCGTCGGCGATGGACGTGCTGCTGCTGGGCGGGCTGCCGATCCGCGAGCCGGTCGCGCGGTACGGGCCGTTCGTGATGAATACCCGCGAGGAGATCATCCAGGCGGTCGAGGACTACCAGCACGGCCGGCTCGGCACGATCCCGCCGACCTCACGTCACCTCCAGCGCATCGCACACCGCAGCGACGCCGACGAGAACCTCGCCGGGTAGGGCCGGCTCAGCACAAGGGTGCGGGTCGGGCGGCTCTGGGGAGCCACCCGACCCGCGCGGGGGATCGAACGTCACAACTGGTCGTACTTGACCCGGTCGGCCGGTACGCGCATCTCCGTCAACCGGCGCAGCGTCGCCTTCAGCATCAGCGGCGGCCCCGAGACGAAGAACTCGTGGCCCTTCCACGGCCCGTACCGGGCCAGCACATCCGAGATCTGGCCCCGCTCGCCCGAGTAGAAGCGGCTGGCGCTGCACGCCGGTACGACCGACAGCCACGGGTACCGGGAGGCGAGCCGGATGAGGTCGGCCAGGTCGTAGAGGCCGTCCTGGTGACGGGCGCCGAAGAAGACGTGTACCCAACGGGTCCGGTTGAACCGGGTCAACTCCTGGACGATCGCCTTGATCGGCGCCAGCCCCGTACCCCCGGCCACGCACACAATGTCCTTTGTGGACTTACGATCCACCGTCATCGCGCCCATCGGCGAGGCCAGGCGCAGCATGTCGCCGACCCGCAGCCGGCGCACCAGCGCGCCGGAGACCCAGCCGGCGTTGCGCGCGCGGACGTGGAACTCCATCAGCCCGTCCCGCCGCGGCGCGTTGGCCACCGAGTAGGGCCGC
>JBPYFB010000116.1:0-5364 GCA_051986465.1 Rugosimonospora sp. | reverse complement strand
GGGCCCTATATGCCGCGGCTGCATGGTGCCCGTGATGCCCCGGAAGGCAAGGGTTGAGGCGTTGGCCGGCCATGCCTTGGCAGAAGGTGGACCGTCGGACCATTGACACACTTACATTTATCACTGTGAACTTGGGGCATGCGGTGGCATCTTTTCACAGCGCTGGCGTGTCTGTGTACCACCGGATCGGCCCTGTTGGTCGGCGGGACCGCGCATGCGGCCGGCACGTGCGTGGCGAGCTACCGCACCATCAACGAGGCGCCGCACGGTTTCGTGTCCCAGGTGAGCGTGGCCAACCCGGGCAGCTCGGCGATCAGCGGGTGGACGGTCACGTTCACCTTCGGGGGCGATCAGCGGGTGACCGCGTCGTGGAATGCGACCGTGCAGCAGAGCGGCGCGGTCGTGACCGCGGTCAACGCGGCGTGGGACGGAGCGATCCCCGCCGGCGGCAGCGTCTCCGGGTTCGGCCTCTACGGCACCTGGGGGTTCAGCGACGCCCCGCCGGCGAGCCTCTCCTGCCAGGCGAGCTGAGGTAGGGCCGCCGGGTTCACGGAGCACCACCGGGTGCGGGCCGCCGGACGCGCCCAGCAGAGCCCAGATGTAAACGTCGCAAGCGCGCGGGCATGGCCATCGCGCCGGTAACTTACGCGGGTGGATCCGCTTGCCGGCAAACTCCGGTAGCCTGCCCGAATGATGAGCACAGCCGACCTCGTGGCACGCGCCAGCGAGCTGAAGCGGGACCTGGTCCAGTATGCGCAGCAGCCCCGCTACCACCGCGTCTTTCAGGAGGCACTGCAGGCTCAGAATCTCGACGCCGGAGCTGACGACCGGCAGCGCATCATGTTCCTCGACTACTTCGCCTTGCAGCACACATTCAGCAATGGCAATACGGTCATAGACCAGTTCGTTGCGTCGCGCCCGGACCTGACCGAGGAGGATCGGCGGATGGTCGTGGGCTGGCGCGAAGTCGTCGAGGGCATCTTCGAGGTCGAGGGGCGTGACGACGAGGCGCTGCTGGTCAAGGATCTGACCGACAACGCGACCTACCGGGTGCGCTCAAACAGCGGGCAACAGGTTTTCGAGCGCACGCCCGACGGCTGCTTCATCATTACGCGGCTGATACCCGTGGGCGATGCGTGGCTGATCAGCGGCGCCGTCGCGGTAGCGCCGGAGAGCGAGCGGGAGAACCTGTACCGCCGCGCCGGCCAACTCGACAGCGACGGCTGAGTACGAGCGGGCCGGCCAGAGCAGCGACACCGGCTGATCCCATCGAACCGCGCGATATGTCACAAGCCGGCGTGTAAAGAGCGGGTCAAATCGACTTTCCGTCCGCCGTGTCCCGATGCCTACCATCGAGACACACCTATGCGGAAGGAGTCGCTGTGCTTTCCAGAGTGCGGCACCGCTCGCTAATCGAACCTCTTGTTCAGCGAGCCAGCCCGGTCCGGCAACGGGGACCCTTCAGCCTGTACTGGCTGAACGCACCGGAGGACTGCGACGCCCAGCGGGAGCCAGAACTGCTGATCGTGCACGACCTGGCGCCGGAACGAATCGACAACAATATCGGCAGGTACGTTCTCGAGGATTTGCTGCCCATGATCGAGCAGGTCAGGGCGGAGAACGGCGGCGCCGCCATATACACGCTGCCGTCCGGTACCACCCACGAGGTGTACACGGCCCTGGTCGGCCTGGTGGTGTGGTCGGTCCATGCCGACATTGAGGTTGCCTGGCGGTGGTTCTACCAGAACACGCTCGACGCGCTGGCGGATCGTTCGTCCGATGTGGACGATGCGGCGGATTTTATTGGTCCCTTCCGCAATATCTACCAGCACGTGGCTGACCTGTGGACAGGTGACAGCCTGCTCGATGTGGGAACCTCGCACGGCTTCCTCCCGCTGCTGCTGGGCCGATCGGCACGCGCACGACGGGCAGCCGGCGTACGCGGGGTCGACAAGAACCCCTTCCTGATCGGGCTCGCGCGTGCCCAAGCGGTGGAGCAAGGGCTGCCGGTCCGCTTCGATGAGCTCGACCTGTTCGGGTCGGCGGCGGACCGGCTCCCGCGTTTCGACACGGTGACCGCGCTGCACCTGCTGGAGCACCTGCCAGCAGACCTGACCGAGGACGCACTCGGGCGGCTATGGCGGCTGACGGGTCAGCGGCTCATCGTCAACGTTCCGATTGAAGCAGAGCCAACCGCCGAGTTCGGCCACGAACAGGTCTTCGATGTACCGCGGCTGGAGCAGTTGGGCGAGCGCCTGGACGCGGACACGCGGTGCTTCGAGTTCCATGGCGCCTGGCTCGTGGCGGATCGGCGCTGAACCTCTGGCTGGAGAACAGCCGGCCGTCGTTGGAGCCGCTCGGCGGCCGTACCCGAGGGGCCAGTGTCATCTCTCGGAGGAAGCCTCAATGCGAACGGGAGCTCCTATGCCGATCACTCCGCATGTCGATCCGCCGCCCCGGCCAGGTCCGGCACGCGCCGCAGCCGTCCACGGCGCCTACCCCGACCCGGACGCACCCCGGCTGAAGGATCTGCGGGAGCGCTATGCGGAACTGTCCAGCCCGCTTGCCCAGCACGCCCTATGGCGGCGGGAGTTCGTCGATTCCCAGCTGCGCACGCACCAGTTCCGCGCGGACAACCCCTACCTCTGGCAGCTACGCAACATGGGTGAATCGCCACGGCTGAAGTATTACCTCTGTGCCCGCTACCTCGAATCCATCGACGACCGGGACCTGCTCGACACCCTGGGGGAGGACGGCGCGTTCGGTGCTGTCGCCTTCCAGTACGAGACGATGCCCACGGTGAGCCGAGATCTCTTGGACTCCGTGGGGGAGCTGCTCTTCCTGGACCGGCAGTGGGGCCTGTTCGACCGGGATCCCTTCGCCGTGGTCGACATCGGCGCCGGATACGGGCGGTTGGCGCACCGGATGTCCCAGGCGGTACCGAACCTGATGCACTGCTACTGTCTGGACGCGGTTGCCGAGTCCACGTACCTGTGTGAGTGGTATCTGCGCTATCGCGGGATCGAGCGGGCGACCTCGCTCCCCGTCGACGAGCTGGATGCTCTCGACTCGGTGCCGATACAGCTCGCGGTTGCGGCGCACAGTCTCTCCGAGATGCCGTATGACACGGTCGAGGCCTGGATCCGCTGGCTCGCCGACCACGATGTGGGCACCATTCTCGTGGTACCCAACGACAACAACCGCCTGCTCAGCCTCGAAGGGCCGGGCGCTCGTGGCGACTGTCTTCCGCTGATGTCGATGTATGGCTACTGGCTCCGGGTGGACGAGCCGATCATCCACGACCGAGACATCCGCGCGCTCACCTCCGTACACGAGCGGTATCTTCTCTTCGAACGAGTGTCGTGAGGATAGTCGAAGGACGATACGGCAGCCCGCGTCAGTAGCCCAGGTACCGCGCCATGTCCCGCATGTCATCCGCGGGTACCCCGCCGGGCGGCCCGAGTACGGTTTCGGCGGTGACCGGCGACGGCTCGGCTATTGGCCTCAGCGCCGGCGCCGCCAAGAACGTTGGGTCCCCGCCGGCGAGCCACCCGTCGGGTCCGCGGCCGGCGAAACGCCACTGGCTGGTGTCGAGCATGCCGTGCACGATGGCGTCGTCCTTGTCGAGTTCGAGCCAGTCCAGCACCCGCGGCAACCAGGTCGCCGGCTCCCGCAGCAGGTCCTCCGCGCGTACCCGCAACTGCCGGCTCGCCGGAACGCTGCGCAGCCCGTCGAGGATGCGCCGGTGGCAGTAGTACCACGCGGCCGCGCAGTTCACGGCGAGCTCCTGTGCCGGCCGGTCCCGGTACAGGACCTCCCAGTGCTTCCGCATGGATCGCTGGGTACTCTCCGGGTGCCGGGTCAGGTGCAGGAACCGAGCGTGCGGGTAAGACTGTAGGCACCGCTGCAGGGCGGCATCATTGTCCACAGTGTCTGGTGACTTCTCCAGACCCTCACGTGGTGCGACGCCGGCCAGCAGGTGGTCCAGCAGCTGTCGCGTTGTCCACTCCGGGCGCTGTGTCAACCACTCGTGGGCGCGTCGCATGGCCGCGTTGTTCTGCTCGCCGTCGTGTACCTCCGCGATCGCCCGGCACAATCCGCTCAGCCGCCCGATGGCCCAGGAGCGCGGGAAGTCCGGCCGGGGTAACACGCTGGCAAGCAACTCCGCCACGGTGTCGGCGTTGAACAGGATCAGCTCGGGGAAGCCGTAGAGTCCCGGGTGCCCGGCCAGCATCGCGAGCGCGACCGTGGAGTATGAGCGGGCCGGCGCCAGCAGGAACACCGGCCGAGGGTTCTCGTTCACGAGTCGCGTCATCCGGCCGCTGCTAGCACCGGTGGCGGGCTGACGAAGGCGCGCCTCATCGCGTCGCGTGGCACCCGCACCCCTGCCTCGTCGTCGATCAGTTCGGTGATCCGATTGATCTGCTCCACCAGGGGGGCAATGTCGGGTTGGGACATGGCCTCTCGCAGCGGCACCTTGGTCCGCTCCTGCCACAGCCGGGCGTCGAGCCCCTCGAACGTAATCAGACCCTGGTAAACGAGGTGGCGGACGCTGGCGGCAGGCACTCGCGAGGCGTCGGCCGTCGGGTCCGCGTTGTACTTGTGCAGCTCTGGTAGCGAATGCCGCATCTCGCCGTCGAGCAGTGACGAGGCGCCGGAGCCGAATCCTGCCCAGTCCATTTCCAGTCGGTAATAGGCGAGGTCGGCGCGGCACGGGCGCCGGCCGAAGTACCCGAGCGCGTACTCGGGCAGCCCGGCCGCCTCGAACAACTCGCTGACGCGCTCGAAGGCCGCCAACCGCTCGACGCGATCCACCACATCGACTCCGCGGGCGACACGCCGGTGCCCGACGGTGTTGGGCATGACGCGGTACGCGTAGAGAGACGCGTGCGTGATCGGCAGCTCGAGCGCCGCCATCGCGGAGAACTCAGCCTGTGCGACGGTTTCGTTGGCCAGGCCGCACATGAGGTCCACGTTGATTTCCGCGAACCCGGCCGCGTGCGCCCATCGGACCGCCTGCCTGGCCTGGTCGGCCCGGTGTGACCGGCCCTGGGCGACGAGGATCTGGTCGTCGAAGGACTGCACGCCGAAGCTGACCCGATCGAATCCAGCCTCGCGGTAGGCCGCCAGCTTTTCCGGGGTGACGCTGTCCGGACTGCATTCCATCGTCGCCTCGGCCAGCCCGTTGATGTCGAAACAGTCGCGCAGTACCCGCATGATCTCCTGGAATTCGGCGACCGAGAGGATGCTGGCCGTACCGCCACCCCAGTACATGAGGCGCGGCTGGTACCCGCGTTCGATCAGATCCGGCGCCCACGAGGTGATGTGGTGCTTGACGGCTTCGATGTAGGCCGCGCGCGGAGA
>JBPYFB010000115.1:0-21516 GCA_051986465.1 Rugosimonospora sp. | reverse complement strand
AGCGAGGTGCCGCGGGTATTGCGGCAGCGGCCCGGCCGAGGCAGCCCGTACGCTGCGGGGGTGGAGCGAACGCACACCCGGCTGGGCGGACCCCGCGCGGCCGTCATCTGGGCAGCCCTGCGTGAAGAGGTCGACGGGCGGCAGCCGCTCGTCGTCGTGGACGTGGGCGGCGGTACCGGGGGCTTCGCGGTGCCCTTGGCCGAGGCCGGCCACAGCGTCACCGTCGTGGACGCGAGCCCCGACGCGCTGGCCGCGCTGACCCGCCGCGCGGCCGAGGCCGGCGTGGGTGACCGGGTACGCGCCATGCAGGGCGACGCCGACTGCCTTGGCGACCTGTTCGCGCCGGCCAGCGCCGACCTGATCCTGTGCCACAGCGTGCTCGAGGTCGTGGACGAGCCGCGGGCGGCCCTCGCCGCGCTCGCCGCGACACTGCGGCCCGGCGGCGCCGCCAGCATTCTGGTGGCCAACCGCGCCGCCGCCGTGCTGGCGCGTGCCATGAACGGGCACTTCGACGCGGCCGCGGCGCTGCTCGCCGACGCGGATGGCCGGGTCGGGCCGGGCGACAAGCTGCGGCGGCGCTTCGACGTGGCGGGCGCCGCGGCGCTGGCGAGCGCCGCCGGGCTCACCGTCGAGAAGATCCATGGGGTACGGGTGGCAGCCGATCTGGTACCCGGTGCGCTCGCCGACGCCGACCCGGAGGCGGTACTCGCCTTCGAGCTCGCCGCCGCCGACCAGCCCCCGTACCGTGACATCGCCACCCAGCTGCACCTCTTCGCCCGCCGCCCGGCGTGACTCCGGCATGACTCTGGTACCGCCCCGGTACGGCGAGCCCAGCCTCGCCGACGTGTTGCCCAGCGCGGTATCGGTACTGGTCGCAGGCGCGGATCCGCTGGGCCTGGCGCCGGCGCTGGACGGGGTACGGCGCATCGCGGTACTGCTCGTCGACGGCCTCGGGTACCACCTCCTTCCCGGCGTGGGCGAGGTCGGCCCGGTGACCGCGGACGTGCTCGCCGGCCGGCTGGGTACCCTCACCACCCTGTCCACGGGCTTCCCTTCGACGACGCCGACGAGCCTGGTGAGCCTCGGCACCGGCGTGGCCGCGGGCGCGCACGGGGTGCTCGGCTTCACCGTCAACGTCCCCGGTACCAGCCGCGTCCTGACGCACATCGACTGGCGCGGCGACCCCGACCCGGCGACGTGGCAGCCGGTACCGACGCAGTTCGCCCGGACGCGGGCCGCCGGGGTCGCGGTGACGGTGGTCAGCCGGCCCGAGTTCGCCGGGTCCGGGCTGACCGTGGCGGCGTACCGGGGCTCGGAGTACCGGGGCGCCCCGGACGTCGACACGCTCGCGACCGAGATGCTGGCAGTGCTACGGGCGAGCGCTCCGGCCCTCGTGTACGGGTACCACCCGGCGCTGGACACCGCCGGGCACCTGTCCGGCGTCGGCTCCGCGCAGTGGAGCGCGGCGGCCATCGAGGTCGACCGGCTGCTCGGGCTGCTCGTGGACGGCCTTCCCGGTGACGCGGCCCTGCTGGTCACGGCCGATCATGGCCAGCTCAACGTGCCCGTCGAGCACCACTTCGACATCGGTACGGACGCCCGGCTCGCGGCCGGGGTGCGGCTGGTCGCCGGTGAGCCCCGGGTCCGGTACCTGCACACCGAGGCGGGGGCGACCGCGGACGTGCTCGCCGCGTACCGCGAGGTGCTCGGGGACGCGGCGCTGGTCCTGGAGCGGGACGAGGCGGTGGCCGCCGGCTGGTACGGGCCGGTACCGACCAGCCACCTCGGCCGGATCGGCGACGCGGTGGTGATCTGTCGCGACACGTACGCGGTGCTCGCCACCGGGTACGAACCGCCGATCGTGGCGCGCCTGATCGGCCATCACGGCTCCTCGACCGAGGTGGAAACGACGATTCCGCTGATCGTCGTCCGCGGAAATGTCGGGGGGCGCCGATAACCTGAGCGCGTGGGGCGCAGCCAGGAGGTGCCGCGGGGCAAGCAGGCGTCGGACGGGTTCGGGCCGGACGCGGACGACAGCGGCTCCCGCATCCTGCACGTCGACATGGACGCGTTCTACGCCTCCGTCGAGGTGCGCCGCCGGCCCGAGCTGCGCGGCCGGCCGGTCATCGTGGGCGGCATCGGACCGCGCGGTGTGGTGAGCTCGGCCAGCTACGAGGCCCGGCGTTACGGGATACGCAGCGCCATGCCGAGCGTACGGGCGCGCCGGCTCTGCCCGGCCGCCGTGTTCCTGCCGCCCGACTTCGCCGAATACACCGCGGCCTCGCGCGCGATGATGCGGATCTTCCGGGACGTCACACCGCTGGTCGAGCCGCTCTCGCTCGACGAGGCGTTCCTGGACGTGTCCGGGGCGCGCCGGCTGCTGGGGCGCCCCGCGGAGATCGGCGCGCTGATTCGCCGGCGGGTCGCCGAGGAGCAGTCCCTGACCTGCTCGGTAGGCGTGGCGCCGACCAAGTTCGTGGCCAAGCTCGCCTCCACCCGGGCCAAGCCGGACGGTCTCGTGGTCGTACCCGCCCACCGGGTGCTGGACTATCTGCATCCGCTCCCCGTCGCCGCGCTGTGGGGCGTGGGCGAGCGCAGTGCCGAGGTGCTGCGCCGGCTGGGCCTGGTAACTGTGCATGACATCGCGCAGGCGCCGATCGGCATGATCCGGTCGGCGCTCGGCGCGGCGGCCGCCGCGCACCTGCACGATCTCGCCTGGGGGCGCGACCCGCGCACGGTGATACCGGAGCAGGTGGAGAAGTCGGTGGGCGCCGAGACCACGTTCGATACCGACGTCGACGATCCCGAGCTTCTGCGGCGCACGCTGCTGGCATTGGCGGGGAAGGTGGCGGCCAGGCTACGCGCGGCCGACCAGGCCGGGCGGACGATCACGATCAAGGTGCGGTCGGCCGACTTCCGCACGCTCAACCGGTCCCGCACACTGTCCGCGCCGACCGATGTCGCCCGCGAGATTTTCGAGGTTGGCTGGGGTCTCTACGAGGTGCTGCGCCCTGGCGACAAGATCCGGCTGATCGGGGTACGGGTGGAGGGGCTGTCCACGGCGGGCGGCGCTCCCCGGCAGCTCACCCTCGGCGCGCGAGAGCGCGGCTGGCGGGAGGCGGAGCAGGCGGCCGACGCCGCGGTGGCCCGCTTCGGCGCCCACGCGGTACGACCGGCGAGCCTGCTCGGTGGGGGGTCGAGGGCGGGAGAGTCCGAATGGTCAGGTATGCCAGGGTCGCCGCCGCCGCGAGGGATCTTGCCTTTCGAGGAAAAACACGACGCCTGAGACACGTCCCGCTTTCCGACATGCGTACCCGCTCGTAGACTTGCTAGGAAGCAGCCACCTGGCTGTCACGGTCTGTCGACCCACCCTGGATCGACCTTGATGACCGGGGAGGAGTGCCGTGCCGCTGTCCGAACACGAGCAGCGGCTGTTCGAGCAGATCGAGCGGTCGCTTGCCGAGGACCCCAAGTTCGCCTCGGCTGTGCGCGCCACCGACCCGCGCTTCCACGCCCGACGTCGGCTGATTGTCGCCGCCGCTCTCGTTGTTGCAGGTCTGGCGCTGGTTGTCTTCGGCGTGAGCCGAGGTGTGGTCCTCAGCGTGGCCGGATTTGTGGTCATGCTCGGCGCCGCCGCGTTCGGCCTGACGTCGCTGCGCCGCGCGCACGGCGTTGAACTGCGCGCCGTGGACGGCACCGCGAGCCGGTCGACGACCCGCCGGCGCAACTCGATCATCGACCGGCTGGAGGAGCGCTGGCGGCAGCGCCCCGAGGACAGCCGCTGAATCTGCGCGGCAGGCGATCCGCCGCCACACTCGAACATGCCGCGAGGCCGAGCCGGGAAGGGCTCGGCCTCGCTGGCATCTGCTCCCTAGCGCGTGGGGCGACCGGCCACCAGCCGCCGCGGCGACAGTGTCCGTGTCACACCCTCCCGCCACTGGCTGCCGCCCGCGACCGCCGCGGTGAACGCCTCACCGGTCCGGTACCGCCAGCGCCGCAGCACCGATGGCGGCAGCAGCACCGCGCGCAGGCGGGCCCGTCGGCTGACGTAGTGGGCGATTGCCCGGCGCACATCGCGTACGGCCGTCCCGAGTCGCGCGTCGCCCAGCGGGGCCTTCGCGTACCGGGCGCGTTCCTCCGCGCGTCCCAGCAGCCGTGCACCATCTCCGGCGGCCTCGGCCAGCCGCAGCTGCCGGACCAGCCGTTCGATGGTGACGCGCGGGGTTTCCGCCTGGTCGACGGGGATGTCGTAGTCGACCAGCGTGTCGATCAGCTCGTCCCAGGCCGCGTGCGCCTCGCGGCGCGCCGCGGTGCTGTCGACCAGCGCTTCGGGTACCACCTGCATGTCTCCTGGCGCGGCGGTCTTGACGCTGACCTCAGGTGGTCTCTTGCGGCGGCCCAATCCCCGGCGGCGGCGCAGCAGTCGCCGTTGCAGTAACGGCTGTGCCAGCAGCACCAGCAGCGCACCGAACCCGCCGAGCAGCCAGAACGGCCAGGTCGGTGCGGCCTTGGTCGGGAGGGCTACGTTGTCGCCCGCGCCGTCGGCGGTGTTGTGGCCGCTGCTGTTGCCACCCGGTCCGGCGCTCGCGGTGCCACCGGGCACCGTGCTGCCCGACTGCCCTGGGGTAACCGTGTTGCCCTGGTCGACGTCGGGCGCCCAGCCTGGCCGTACCGGGCCGCTGAGCGCGACGCTCGGCGTGGCGTCGAAGGGGATCCAGCCGTACCCGGCGAAGTAGACCTCGGTCCAGGCGTGCAGGTTCTGGTTGGTGAGCGTGTACGTGTTGCCGTTGCGCCCCTGGCCGAGGGTGAAGCCGAACGCCACCCGGGCCGGGTACCCGGCCTGGCGTACGAGCCACGCGAGCGCGGCGGCGTACTGCTCGCAGTACCCGGCCTTGTTGTTGAGGAAGTCCACGATGTCGCTGCCGCTGGTACCCGACTTCGTGGTCAGCGCGTACGTGAAGTTGTTCTTGTACGAGAAGTAGTCGTAGAGCGCCAGCACCGCGTCGTACTCGGTGGCCTTGCCCTTCGTCAGCCCGTCGACAATGCCGACGACCTTCTGCTCATGCGGTACCTGGGTGTCCAGCTGCATGATCGGCCCGGAAGAGGGTGGCGTAGCGGCCCTGCGCAGCGCGTCGGGGGAGTACTGCGACCGGACATAGTCGAAGCTGTACTGCTTGACCTTGTTCGCCGTCTGCCGCGAGGAGTAGACCAGCGCCCCGGTCTGGTCGTAGTGCCAGCTCTTGTCCAGCTTCGAGATGCCCCGGAGATCCGTGTAGATCGGCAGCAGTCCCATGTCGAAGTTGAGGATGCGGACGCTCGCGTGGTAGGTGGTCTGGGTGACGTCCAGCAGGTTCTTGGTCGGGTCGGGGATCTGGTTGACCGGCTGGCCGCTGGGGGCGGTACGGGTCCGGAAGCCATCCTTGGTGAGCTGGTCGGCGACGCCGAACCGCAGGTAGTACGGCGACAGGTCGGGCGTCGTCACCTTGACCATTTCGATCGACTTGTTCTGGTTCAGGCTGCCGGACAGCACCGCGAACAGGTTCACCGAGCCACCCGCCCGGCCCGTGCCGGTACCCGTGCCGGTGCCGGTGCCGTCGGTGCCGAACTGGGAGAGCAGGCCGCTGGTCATGCCCGGTACCGCCAGCGGCAGAAGGATCGCGAGCAGCACGCCGACCGTGGCCAGGCGGCGCCCGGCGGCGGCCAACGGCGAGGGCTCCCACAGGTCGATGTCGCGCCCATCGCCGGTGAAGCGCCGGCCGAAGCGCCGCACCCGGTCGACGTTGTCGCTGGCCAGCAGCCACAGGAAGCCGGTGGCGCCGATGACGAACGGGATGAACGAGACGCTGTCCTCGTGCACGATCACCGGGATCGAGTAGAGCGGAAGCATCGGCATGCCGGCCAGCGCAGGCTGGCGCAGGCCGACCGCGAACATGTCGACCAGGATCGCCACGCAGCCCACGCCCACCGTGATCAGGAACAGCAGCCCGTCCCGGTCCGGCACCGGAATCCCGAGATTGCGGATGTCGCTGGTGGCCTGCGTCATGAGGTCGCCGAAGTGGCTGAAGGTCGCGCTGGTGGGTATCAGTCCGACGAATGCGTGGCTGCCGAACAGCAGCGTCACCAGCATCATCAGGGCCGCGATCATCGCCAGTCCCTGCGCCCACACCGGAGCGCGCAGCGAGCGGGTGAGCAGCGCGGTGCCGGATATCGCGACCACCGCGAGGATGCAGTCGATCAGCCAGGTCCAGCTTTCGAACACGGTGGCCATCGGGGCGGACGCGAGGAGGGTGGCGGCCGCCGCGACCAGGGTCACTTGCCGTCTCTGATTCACAGCTGGCTCCCCGTGGTCGTGGTGGTCGTCACCGTCTCGGCCATCGCGGCGCGCCAGGCGAAGCCCTGGGAGCCACGGGCCAGCTGCGGCCACAGCGCCGGCAGCTTGTCGCCGTGGGAGACGCCGACCACCCGCCACCCCGAGCGCATCAGTGCCAGCGCCGCGGTGCCGTGCGCGTGGTCCGCCTCCTCACGTGCGGTGGTGGGCAGGTTGAGCCAGGTCGTGCTGTCGATGAGCAGCGCGACACAGGTCGCGTTGGCGGCGCGCAGTCCGGCGAGCAGTTCCGCCTCAGCCGGAGTGAGCAGCCCGAAGACCCCGATGATCAGGCCGCCGTCGGTACGGCGGCGGGCCCGGTCCACGAGGGTGGCGATGTCCGCGTGGCGCTGCGGCCGGACCTCCGCGAGGTAATCGAGGATCGCGCCGTCGCCCTCGGCGTCGGAGGCGTCGATCGCGGTCTCCGCCTCGTCGGCCAGGCGCAGCTTGTACCCGTTGTGCCGCAGGTGGGTCGCGGCGCTGGCGATCGCGGAGACCGCCCACTCGAAGCTCGCCGTCGGCCCCTCACCCCGGTGCGCGTCCGCGCGGGTGTCGAGGATCAGCGTGGCTCGGCTGTCCCAGGGCTGCTCCTCGCGGCGGACCATGAGCTCGCCGACCCGCGCGGTGGAGCGCCAGTGCACCCGGCGCAGGTCATCGCCGTGCCGGTACTCGCGGGTGGCCGCGTCGTCCTCGCCGTGTACCGCGACCGAACGGGCCCGCGATTCGCCGGTGCCGGAGTACTCGCCGGTCAACCGCAGCGTCGGCAGCGCTACCACCTGCGGTACGACGGTCAGGTGGTCGACCGAGGGGAACGCGCGGTTCAGCTCGCACAGGCCGAACGGGTCGGTCAGGCGCACCACGAGCGGCCCCACCTCGTACCGGCCGCGCACCTCGGCGCGCACCGTGTACGCCACCGAGCTGGCCTGGTGGCGACCGAGGCGCTCGAGGACCAGCCGGGGTCGGCTGCCCAGCGCGTACGGCAGCCGGTCTTCCAGCAGGAGGGTACCGGTGGGCAGGCCGGAGAGGTTCTGCAGCCGGAGCACCACCCGGGCGCTGGCACCGACCGGGGTCCGGTGCGGTTCCAGGGTGCGCCCGCAGGCCAGCTTGTACCGGGTCCGCCCGACGTACCACGCCGCGAGCAGCGGCAGCGCACCGAGCAGGATGGCCAGGCGCAACAGGTCCTTTTCACCGAGGACGACGGCGACCAGCGCGACCGCTATGGCAGCGGCGAGGAACGACTTGCCGCGCGTGGTCAGCCCGCGCAGCCCTTCACGCACGGCTAGCGCCTCCGGTCGTAGGGGCTACGCGTCTCCGCTCCGGGAGTGGAGCCGGGACGCGTGTCGTATGGGGAGCGGCGCCGGTCGGTCGGCAGCGGCAGGCGGTGCACCAGATCCGCGACGATGAGGTCGGTGGTGCGCCGGCCGAGCTGAGCCTCGGCGGTCGGGATGATGCGGTGGGCCAGCACGGGTACGGCCAGCGCCTGCAGGTCGTCGGGGAGCACGTAGTCGCGCCCCTCGAGGGCGGCGACCGCCCGGGCGGTGCGCAGCAGTTGCAGCGTGGACCGGGGCGACGCGCCCAGGCGCAGGTCGGGCGACTCGCGGGTGGCGTTGAC
This sequence comes from Rugosimonospora sp., assembly GCA_051986465.1. Classification (GTDB taxonomy): domain Bacteria; phylum Actinomycetota; class Actinomycetes; order Mycobacteriales; family Micromonosporaceae; genus DATEJJ01. The sequence continues at coordinate 13,540 of JBPYFB010000115.1, read as the reverse complement.
CAGGTTGACCGCGTACTGCTTCACCGCGTCGGCGACGTGCACATCGCGTACGGTCGCGATCAACGTGCGTACCACCCCGGCGTCGCAGACGGGCCGCAGGTGGTACAGCGGGTCCTCGGCGCCGTGTACGTCGAGCATGGCCAGCTCCGCGCCCGCGTCCGGGTAGCCCATCGCGATGCGCGCGGTGAACCGGTCGCGTTGCGCCTCGGGCAGCGGGTAGGTGCCTTCCATCTCGATCGGGTTCTGGGTGGCCACCACCATGAACGGCGTCTGTAGCGGGTAGGTGACCCCGTCGACAGTGACCTGGCGCTCCTCCATGCACTCCAGCAACGCGGACTGCGTCTTGGGGGAGGCGCGGTTGATCTCGTCGCCGACAACGATGTTCGCGAAGACCGCGCCGGGCTTGAACTCGAAGTCGCGGGTCTCCTGGTTGTAGACGCTCACCCCGGTGACATCGCTCGGCAGCAGGTCGGGCGTGAACTGGATACGCCGGACCGTGCAGTCGATCGATCTTGCCAGGGCCTTGGCTAGCTTGGTCTTGCCGACACCGGGTACGTCCTCGATGAGCAGGTGCCCCTCGGCGAGCAGGACGGCGAGGGCAAGGCGTACGGTCGCCTTCTTCCCCTCGATGACCTGCTCGATGTTCTGGACTATCGCTTCGGTGGCGGCGGCGAACTCCGATCCCGGCATGGGCTCGTCGAGTTCACCCGCTGTGCGCTGGACGGTCACTGGCCTCCTCCTAGCATCCCCGTGCCGGCCGCGGGGCGAAGCGGCGGGCCGCAGGGTCTTGGGGGAGGGCACATGTTGACCTCCCCGTATGTAACCACCTGCATCTTCTCAGGCTAGCTGGGTTTACGTCGCCCGCGAGTCGGCCGATCCGCATCGATAATGCGCGAATTGGTCTAAGTCGCTTCCGCGCGCGCCGCAACCTTTTCGTTATCCTACTGAGCTATTGCACGCGCGGCTCCCGCTACTGGTTCTTACAGATCGGCGAACCGACCGATGGCGACGATCAGCGCCAGTATCAAGAGGACACCTGGCACGCCGATCTGGTTGCGCTCGTTGCGTCGAAGGTGGACCACGATCCCGCCGATCATGACGATCGCCAGGCCAACCGCGGCGAGCGGCGTGAGGACCTTGGCGATACCGGTGGCCCACGGCAGGATCAGGCCGAGAGCCCCGAGGATCTCAGCGCCGCCGAGGCGCTTGATCGCACCGTCCGAGAAATCTTCGACGTAGGCCATCCGCGGCTGGAGCTTCTCCTTGGGCTGCGCCACCTTCATGGAGCCGGCACCGAGAAACGCCGCCGCCAGGAGCACCTGCAGAATCCATAGAAAAACGTTCATAGGAATCCTCCATTGTTTAGGTCCTCAACGGTCCGCAGACTACCGACACAGGGCCCGCTCGGGAACCCGGTAGGGAAGGGCGCCGACCTCGGGGTACACTTCCGGCATGAACCGGGGATTCCGGCTTCTTGGCGGGCCGTGCTGACGCGAAGACCAGCGGACAGCACGGCGACCCCTCCTGCGTGAGGGGTCTTTTCATGTCCGCGAACAACCGCCCGAGGTGGAGACCATGACTGAGGACGTGCCGCCGTTCCGGTACACGGCACATCTGGCCAACGAGATCGAGGCGCGCTGGCAGGATCGCTGGGACGCCGAGGGCACGTTCTACGCGCCCAACCCGATCGGACCGCTGGCCGACCCGGGCCACCCGCGCGCGGGCGCGCAGAAGCTGTACGTCGCGGACATGTTCCCGTACCCGTCCGGTGCCGGGCTGCACGTGGGGCACCCGCTGGGCTACATCGGTACCGACTGCTACAGCCGGTACCAGCGGATGCTGGGGTACAACGTCCTGCACCCGATGGGCTTCGACGCGTTCGGGCTGCCCGCCGAGCAGTACGCGGTGCAGACCGGTACCCATCCACGCACCACCACCGAGGCGAACGTGGTCCGGTACCGGGCGCAGCTGCGCCGCCTGGGCCTGGCGTACGACAACCGCCGCTCGGTGGCCACCACCGACACCACCTACTACCGCTGGACTCAGTGGATCTTCCTGCAGATCTTCAACGCGTGGTACGACCCGGCCGCCCGCCGGGCGCGCCCGATCGACGACCTGATCGCGGAGTTCGCGTCCGGCCAGCGCCGCACGCCCGACGGCCGGCCCTGGGCACAACTGTCGGATGAGGAGCGCCGCCGCGTCGTCAACGACCACCGGCTGGCCTACGTCTCCGAGGCGCCCGTCAACTGGTGCCCGGGCCTGGGCACGGTGCTGGCCAACGAGGAGGTCACCCCGGAAGGCCGCTCCGAACGCGGCAACTTCCCGGTCTTCAAGCGCAGCCTGAAGCAGTGGATGATGCGCATCACCGCCTACGGTGACCGGCTGCTGGAGGACCTGAACTACCTGGACTGGCCGGAGTCCATCAAGGCCATGCAGCGCAACTGGATCGGCCGTTCGACCGGCGCGCACATCGACTTCCCGACCGACATATCGCCGCTGCGCGTGTTCACGACGCGTCCGGACACCATCTACGGCGCGACCTACATGGTGATGGCGCCCGAGCACGAACTGGTCGAGGCGCTGGTACCGGCGGCCTGGCCCGAGGGCACCAAGCCGGCGTGGACCGGCGGGCACGCGAGCCCGGCCGAGGCGATCGCCGCGTACCGGAAGTTCGCCGCGGCCAAGACCGAGGCGGAGCGTACCGCGCTGGAGCGGGACAAGACGGGTGTGTTCATCGGCGCCTACGCGACCAACCCCGTCAACGACGCGCGCATCCCCATCTTCATCGCCGACTACGTGCTGGCCGGCTACGGCACCGGCGCCATCATGGCGGTGCCCGGGCAGGACGAGCGGGACTGGGAGTTCGCCGAGGTCTTCGATCTGCCCATCATCCGCACCGTACAGCCGCACGAGGGCTTCGAGGGCAAGGCGTACGTGGGCGAGGGCCCGGCCATCGGCTCCGGGTTCCTGAATGGACTGTCCATTGCGGACGCCAAGCAGGCCGCAATCGAGTGGCTGGAGGAGAACGGGTACGGCAAGGGCGCGGTCACGTACCGGCTGCGCGACTGGCTGTTCAGCCGCCAGCGGTACTGGGGCGAGCCGTTCCCCATCGTGTACGACGAGACCGGCCTGCCGATCGGACTGCCCGACTCGATGCTGCCCGTCGAGCTGCCCGACGTCGACGACTTCTCGCCCAAGACGTTCGACCCGCAGGACGCGAACTCGGAGCCCGAGACGCCGCTGTCCCGCGCTCGCGACTGGGTCGAGGTGGAGCTGGACCTGGGCGACGGGCCGAAGCGGTACACGCGGGAGACGAACGTGATGCCGCAGTGGGCCGGCTCGTGCTGGTACGAGCTGCGCTACCTGGACCCGACGAACGAGAAGTCCTTTGTGGACCCCGAGAACGAGCGGTACTGGATGGGCCCACGGTCCACAGAGGACTGTGGTGGGGTCGACCTGTACGTCGGCGGCGCCGAGCACGCCGTACTGCACCTGCTGTACGCCCGCTTCTGGCACAAGGTCCTGTACGACCTGGGGCACGTGTCCTCGTTCGAGCCGTTCCGCAAGCTGTTCAACCAGGGCTACATCCAGGCGTACGCGTACACCGACGAGCGCGGCGCGTACGTGCCGGCCGAGGGGGTCGTCGAGCGCGACGGCGGGTACTTCTACGGCGACGCGCCAGTACGCCGCGAGTACGGCAAGATGGGCAAGTCGCTGAAGAACGTGGTGACCCCGGACGAGATGTGCGCGCAGTACGGCGCCGACACGTTCCGGGTGTACGAGATGTCGATGGGGCCGCTGGACGTCTCTCGGCCGTGGGAGACCCGCGCCGTCGTCGGCGCACAGCGCTTCCTGCAGCGGGTATGGCGGGCCGTCGTCGACGAGCAGACCGGCGCGAACCGGGTGGTCGACACGCCAGTCGACGAGCAGACGCGGCGGCTGCTGCACCGCGTCATCGACGGTGTCCGTGCCGACATGGACGGGATGCGCTTCAACACCGCCATCGCCAAGCTGATCGAGCTGACCAACCGACTGACCCAGGTCGGCGCCGAGGGCAGCCCGCGCGAGGTGCTGGAGCCACTGGTCCTGATGGCGTCACCGTTCGCCCCGCACCTGGCTGAGGAGCTGTGGCAGCGGCTGGGGCACACCGGCTCGCTGGCGTACGCGCCGTTCCCGACCGCCGACCCGGCGCTACTGGTGGCCGAGTCCGTGACCTATCCGGTACAGGTGAACGGGAAGGTACGCGGGCGCGTGGAGGTACCGGCCGACGCGGACGAGGCGGCGGTACGCGAGGCGGCGCTGGCCGAGGTGGCGGATCAGCTGGCGGGCAAGGCGCCGCGGAAGGTCATCGTGATACCCGGCCGGATGGTCAGCGTCGTCATCTGAATCCATGCCTCGCTAGGCTCGGATGGCGGTCAGCCGCTCGTGGCGCAGGCGGTTGGGCCAGGTGTCGTCGACCGGGTTGAGTTGTTCGATGCCGGTTGCCCAGCGCAGCAACAGGTCGGCGAGCAGCGGGTTGCGGGACAGCGCCGGGCCGTGCGAGTACGTGCCCAGCACGCTGCCCTGCCACGCGCCCTCGGTCGCACCGTCGTTGCCGACGCCCAGCGTCACCTTCGCGAGCGGGCGCGCCTGCGGCCCCAGGTGCGTACGGCCACCGTGGTTCTCGAAGCCGGTCAGCGCCGGCAGGCCCAGCTCCACGTCGACCTCGCCGGCGAGCTCGCCGACCGCCCGGGTCGGCCCCCGGTCGGAGGACAGGTCGAGCAGGCCGAGTCCGGGACAGCGCTGGCCCTTGGCGTAGAAGGAGTTGCCGAGCAGCTGGTACCCGGCGCAGACGGCGAACACCACGGCCCGCCGGTCGACCGCGCGGGCCAGCCCGCCGTCGGCCGCGAGGCGGGACGCGGCAAGCGCCTGCGGCCCGTCCTCGCCGCCGCCGAGCAGGTAGATGTCGGCGTCGACGGGTACCGGCTGGTCCGAGCGCACCTCGATAGCCTCGGTCGGCATGCCCCGCAGGTTGGCCCGGCGCGCGAGGATCAGCAGGTTGCCCCGGTCGCCATAGGTGGACAGCAGGTCGGGGTAGACCCACACGATCCTGATTCGCGACTCAGTTGACACGGTCAAGCTCCGCTCGGATGTCCTGGAACGCGCTGTAGTTGGCGATGACCTCCAGCCGCCCCTCGGGTACCGACGCGATCGCCTCCCGGAAGCTGCGCACGTGGCTGAACGGCACCTCGTTGACCTCCAGCCGGACCGCCAGGTCGTATGCGCGGTCGCCGGAGATGAGCACCTGCCGGCCGCGCAGCGGGGCGAAGTCCACGTCGAACAGCCACGAAGTGTCCAGCCCGTCCGGGTCGCGCGCGTTGATGGACAGGAGCGTCGGCGCGTCGTCGGCCATGTCGAACGCCTCCAGCCAGCCGGCCGGGTTCTTCGCCAGCAGCAGCCGGATCGCCCGCCCGTCCCGCTCGACCTGTGCGTACCGGCCGGCGATCGAGGTCACGTCGGCGAGCCGGGGCAGCGCGTCGGTCAACGCGACGCCGAACTGCGCGGCGACCGCGAGCGCGGTGGCGGCGTTGGCCCGGTTGACCCGGCCGGGCAGCCGCAGCTTCACCTCGTGCCGGCCACCCTGCGGGTCGACCACCTGCTCGCCGTCGAGTGTCCACTGTGGAGTCGGGCGGCGCAGCGCGCAACCCGTACAGTGCCAGTCGTTTGAGGGCGCGCCGCCACCGCTGTCGAGTGACGGCTCGCCCGAGCCTTCGCCGGCGCGCTCGATGGCGCCGCCGCACTCGGGGCACACCCAGGAGTCGTCGTGCCAGCGCTGCCCGGCACCTACCCAGGTGACCTGCGGGCTGGCCAGCGCCGCCCAGGTGACCATCGGATCGTCGGCGTTGGCCACGACGGGTACCGGATGCTCGCGCAGCATGTCGCGCCACAGCTGCGCCAGCATCGCCACCTCCTTGGCGCGGTCCAGTTGGTCGCGGCTCAGGTTGAGCATCGCCACCACCCGGGGTCGCGTCGCGACCAGGACCTGCGTCAGGTAGTGCTCGTCGACCTCCAGCACGGCGTACGGCGTGTCACCCGCCTTGGCGAGCGCGGAGGTGTGTCCCGTCGGCATGTTCGCGCCGAGCGAGTTGGTGGCGACCGGGCCCAGGACACCCAGCGCCGCCGTGGTGAGCCGGGTCGTGGTCGTCTTGCCGTTGGTACCGGAGATCAGCGCGATCTGGCGTCCCTCGGCGAGGTGCGCGAGCAGATCCGGGTCGATCATGAGTCCGATCCGCCCGCCGATCACGGACCCGTCGCCCCGGCCGGCCGCTCTGGACAGTGCAGCCGCGCCCAGCGACGCCGATGCGGCGAGCTTGGCCCGCAGCGGCTTTCTCGTCGTCACCGGGCAAGGTTAACGGATGTTCCGCCGCCGTCGAGGCGCGGTTCGCCGACCCGGGTGAGGAAGTCTGTGATCAAGCTGGCCAGCTGGGCGGGCTGCTCCGCGACCATCGCGTGGCTGGCGCCGGGGAGTTCGACGACGCGCAGCTGGGGATTGGCGCGGGCGGCGTCGCGTACGCCCTCGGCGAGTCCGCGTCGGTACGCGGCGTAGAGGTCGTGGAACGGCTCCTGCTCAGGCAGGTCCTCAGTGGCGAGGACGAGCAGGAGCGGGCACCGGGTCTCGCGGTACGCGGGGAGCAGGTCCAGGGTCTGCATGGCGACCCGCAACTGCTCCACAGTGTCGGGCGGCGTGCGCAGCCGGATCTGGCCATCCACCTCGGCGAGGCCCCGCCGGAAACCCTCCAGCCAGAGCGACTCGTCGATGCCGTACCGCTGCGCCGCGGCTCGCTGGCCGGCCAGCGCCATCGCCACCTGCTCCTCGGTCATGGGAGCCGCGAGCGCGGCGCTCATCGCCGTGAAGGTCTCGGTGAGCCGGGCCAGTTCGGCCGCGGCTCGCGCGGCGTCCAGCCCGACGAGCTGTTCGGGCCGGCTCGGGGTGGGGTTGCCGTCGAGGCTCACCGCGCCCGGGCACTCGGGGTGCTGCCGCGCCCACAGCGCGGCGAGCATCCCGCCGAGCGACATCCCGACGACCGCGGGGTTCGCCAGGCCCAGCTCATCGGCGACCGCGGCCAGGTCGGCGAGGACGGCGTCCCACTGCCACGGCCCGTCGCCCGACCGGCCGTGCCCGCGCAGGTCGACCGAGACCACGCGGTGGCTGGGGGCCAGGCGCCGCGCCAGGTCGGTCATCGTGGCCAGGTTGCCGCCCGCACCGTGCAGCAGCAGCATCGGGTACCCGGAGCCGCCGAAGTCCCGCAGTGCGAGCGGTACCTCGGCCGTGTTCACGATCGCGTCACGCATGGCTGACAGCTGACCTTTCTGTGTGGAGCCGGTCGCGGATGGAGGCCGGCACCACCCCGCCGCCGGGGTGGCGGGCGAGCTTGCCGCGGTTGACCAGATCGTGCACGCCCTGCCTGCTGATACCGAGCATCGCGCCGGCCACCGGGTAGGACACGGACTCGGCCGTCGGGTGGCCGACCCGGTGCGCCAGTACCTGCCCCATCGGCGTGCGCCACCAGTCCACGGGCGGCTCGAACGGCCCGTCGCTCGGGAAGAGGCTCGACACCAGGCGCACGATCGCGGCCACCGCCGCCCGGTCGTCGCCGTCCAGCATCTGGCTCGCCCAGCCGCTGGCGTGCCGCTGGACCAGGGCACGTACGGCGTCGATGGCGTCGTCACCCTCGAGCAGGATCTCCAGTGGATCGAGCAGCCGGACCTCCACGAGCCGGACGAGCTGGTCCTCAAGCTGAGTGCGCGTCGGTAGCATCCGGGCTCCTTACTTGACATTCACTGTCAAGTACTTGACGGGCATTGTCAAGGCATTCGGCCGCGGTCAGCGCGGCCTCGGCGCTCAACCGGAACTGGCATGGGTACGGCGTGCCGGGGCAGGACCGGCACCGGTACGGGTCGGCTTCGTCGGGCCGGTGCCGCCGCAGCAGGCGCCGCCACTCCTGGACCTGGTCCAGGGTCGGTGCGGTGTGCTCGAAGCGCTGGCGGTACCGGTCGGCCATCTCCTCGGCCGTCGGCGGCACCTCGGGTACGAGCGGGGGTGGCTGGCCGGCGGCGTCCCGTACCAGCCTCGCGATATCGGTAGGCATAGACATATGGTCGTCCGTCTGAAGAGGGCTCGGCACCCGGCCGGGTCGGCAGACTGTCGGCAAAGGGTCGTCTGGCGGTAGCATGAGCATAGACGTACAGACGTCTATTCAGAGAGCGGATCCCCCCGGAGGTACTCATATGGGCTCGACCCTCTTTCGCGACCGCCTGGAAACGATGATGCGGCGGCAGCACATGAGCGGTCCGCGGCTGGCGGCCGCGACCAGTTACAGCCGTGGCTATGTATGGGAAGTGGTGGGTGGGCGCAAGCCCGCCGTACCGGAGTTCGCGGCCGCCTGCGACCGGGCGCTGCGGGCCGACGGCGCGCTGGTCGCCGCGCTGGCCGCGGCCGACCCGCTCGGCGGCCAGCTGCACCGCCGCCGCCTGCTCGTCGATCTGGGCGTGCTGGGCATCGCCGGGCCGCTGGCCGCCACCGAGGCGGTGCGGCACGGTTTCGGTGCGGCGGTCCACGACGAGGTCGACCTCGATGAGTGGGAGGAGATCGCCGACGAGTACGCGTACGCCTACTGCGCCACGCCGCCCGCGCAGCTGCTGCCCGACCTGACCGCACACATCGACGCGCTGCGCCGGATCATGCCGACCGCGCGCCCGTCCCTGTCGCGCGACCTGTATCGGGTCGGCGGGCAGCTCGCCGCGATCATGGCCATCACGCTGGCCGCCACGGGCGAGGCGCGCCGTGCCAAGCGGTGGTGGCGCTCGGCGTGCGCGGCGGCCGACAGGTCCGGGGACCGGCGGACGCAGGCGTGGGTACGGGGCTGGGAGATCGTCGACGGCGCGTACGAGTCGCGGCCGATACCGGAGATTCTGGCCCGCGCGGACGAGGCGACCGCGCTGGTGGACGACGCTCCGGTCTGTGCCGGTGTCGCCCAGGTCTACTCGGGACTGGCGCAGACCCTGGCGGTGGCCGGACGCCGCGATGAGGCGCTGCGGGCACTGGCCCGGGTCGCCGAGGTGACCGACCGGATGCCGGCCGCCGTCACCGCCGACGACGAGTCGCTGCTGGGCTGGCCGGAGGTACGGCTGCGGCACACCGAGTCCTATGTGCACACCTGGCTGGGCAACACCGCCGCGGCAACGGTGGCCCAGGAGCGGGCCTTCGCGCTGTACCGGCCACCCCTGGCGCCACGCCAGCCGAGCCTCGTGAAGCTGCACCGGGCCGGCGGCATGCTGCGCGACGGCGATGTCGGCGGTGGCCTCGCCTACGCCGCGCAGGTGCTCGACGACCTGCCGGCCGAGCAGCACACGGATCACCTGTACGCGATCGGCCGCATGGCGCTCGACCTCATGCCCGAACGGGAGCGGGGCCGCAGGGAGGTGGTCGACCTTCAGGTGCGGCTGACGCCGTCGGTCGCGGTCTGACGCTGCGGTCTACGCGGGGCGGCCGGGTCGAGTAGTCGACCCGGCCGCCCGGCCTGTCTGAGCCCTCCACTTCCCTCCACGGGCCGCCTTGCTCGGCCCGTTCTATGCGGGTACGCGGCAGCTGTCCGGCCGCTGTCCGATGTCGGACGCGCCGCTCGACCTGCCCAACCCTCCACTCGCCACCACCGGCAGTGACCTGCGCTTTTTGGCGTCCCCTCCATAGGTGACACCGAGGTTTTGCGATTGACGGTGGAGGGAAGTGGAGTACAGTGGGGCGCAGTGGCAGGGCTGGGAGGCTCGGCCCGGTCCCGGGGGGTCGGGAAGCGCAGGGGGTGGGCCGCAGATGTTCCTTGGCACCCATACCCCACGCCTCGACGACAAGGGCCGGTTGATCCTCCCCGCGAAGTTCCGGGATGAGCTGGCGGGAGGTGTCGTGGTGACCAAAGGACAGGAGCGCTGTCTGTACGTGTTCCCGACGCCCGAGTTCCAGCGCATCGCCGAACAGCTGCGGGAGACACCCATGACCCACAAGGCGGCCCGGGCATACAGCCGGGTCTTCTTCGCCAGCGCGCACGACGAGGTGCCCGACAAGCAGGGCCGGGTGACCATCCCGGGACACCTGCGGGAGTACGCCGGGCTGGACCGCGAACTCGTGGTGATCGGGGCGAGCAGCCGCGTGGAGATCTGGGACAAGCAGTCCTGGGACAGCTACCTCGCCGAGAGCGAAGAGGACTTCGCCGGCATCGAAGAGGGGGTGCTGCCCGGCGGCCTGTAAGGCGCAGCTTGTGCACCGCAGGCTTGTGCACCGCAGGCCTAAGCACCAACCCGCCGCCGTACCGCTCGATCTCCAGCCGCTCGCCGATGCTGGCGTCCCTTCCCCGGCGCCAGATTCGCCGTAGCGGATGGGGATCAGGCGGGACGGCGGCGGTATACGCACCAGGAACCCCGAAGCCGCGAACTTCTGGGGGGCCGACCTGGTTGCCGGAGGGGGTCCACAATGCGGGCGAAGCATACTCCCGTGCTGCTCGAGCGGTGTCTCGAGCTGCTCGCGCCGGCCCTGTCCGCGCCCGGGTACGACGGGCGGCAGGCGCTGCACGTGGACGCCACGCTCGGGCTCGGCGGCCATGCCGAGGCGGTACTGCGGGCCCATGACCGGCTGGTACTGGTCGGGCTGGACCGCGATCCGCAGGCACTCGACGAGGCGCGCGAGCGGCTCGCCGGCTTCGCCGACCGTACGCACCTGGTCCACGCGGTCTACGACGAGCTGACCGAGGTCCTCGACGGGCTCGGGTACGGCGGGATCGACGGGGTGCTCTTCGACCTCGGCGTCTCGTCGTTGCAGCTCGACGAGGCGGGGCGCGGCTTCGCGTACGCGCAGGACGCCCCACTGGACATGCGCATGGACCAGAGCCGGGGTACCACCGCGGAGCAGGTCGTCAACGAGTACGAGGCGGCGGCCCTGGCCCGGATCCTGCGGGTGTACGGCGAGGAGCGCTTCGCCTCCCGGATCGCCGCCGCGATCGTACGGGAGCGCGGCCGGGCCCGGATCACCTCCAGTGCCCGCCTCGCCGAACTGGTGCGGGACGCGATACCGGCGCCGGCCCGGCGTACCGGCGGGCACCCGGCCAAACGCACGTTCCAGGCGTTGCGCATCGAGGTCAACGGCGAGCTCGTCGCGCTGTCCGCTGCGCTGCCCGCGGCGCTGGATCGGCTGGCGCCGGGGGGCCGGGCGGTGGTGCTGTCCTACCACTCGCTGGAGGACCGCATCGTCAAGCGCGCGATGGCGGAGCGCGCGCGCAGCACGGCGCCGCCGGACCTGCCGGTCGAACCGGCCGGCAGTGGGCCGACGCTGCGGCTGCTCACGAGGGGTGCGGAGCTGCCCGACGAGGAGGAGGTGGCGGCGAACCCGCGGGCCGCCTCGGTCCGGCTGCGGGCCGCGGAGCGGGTAACCGACCGGCCGGATTCGAAGATCAAGGCCCTGCACCAACCCAGGGGCAGGGTGCACCAGGGGAAACGGCGGCCGCGACCGCTGGAAGACCCAGACGAAGAGGGGGAGGGCAGATGACGGACGCCGCGATGTCTCGTCGCCCGAACAAGAGCACGAGGGGGTACCCGACGAAGGGCGCCACCGCGCTGGTACCGGAGCAGGTATCGGCCGAGCCGGCCGGTCCTCGGCTGCGCGCCGCGCCGCCGGTACCGGTGTCAGTGCCGCGCGCGCCGTTCGTGGCGCTGGTGCTGACCGTGGTGGTGGCCGGGGTTTCGGGCATCCTGGTACTGAACACGAAGATCAACGAGAACGCCTTCCGGCTGGCGTACCTGCAGTCCAACCAGACCAACCTGGACCGGCAGGAGCAGCGGCTCAACGAGCGGCTGGCCAACCAGGAGGCGCCGAACAACCTGGCCGCGCAGGCGGCGAAGCTGGGCCTGGTGCCGGCGGGTACGCCCGCGTTCATCAAGCTGCCCGACGGCCGGGTGCTCGGGGTGCCCCGGCCGGCGACCTCGACGCCGAGCGTGACGAGCCAGCAGCCCAGCCAGGCTCCGTCGGCATCGCCGAAGGCGGGGCGCTGACGATGGCGGGGGACCGGGGGAAGCGGCCGGTCGAGCCGAGCGTGGTACCGCTGCGCTCGCGCTCGACCGGCGGCCTGGCCGACGCGCGCCGGTACACGCCGAGGGGGCGTACCGTGCGCGAGAGCTCACAATCGCGTGATCCGTTCCGGCCCGCCCTGGAGCTGGTCCGGACGCGTACCGCTCCGGGCGCGGCACCGCGCGTCCCACCCCCGGGCACCGCACCGCGCCCGCCGAAGCAGGGCGCTCCAAAGCAGGAGACCCCGAAGCAGGGGACCAAGAAGCAAGGAATCCCGAGGCAGCCGGCGCCGCGGCGGGGGGTGCCGCCGAGGAAGGCGGCCGCTACGCCGCGCAAGGCACATCCGGCCCCGCGCCGGTACAACCGCAAGCCGCGCCGCCCGCCCCGCCTCGCGGAGCCGATGCGCCGGCTGCGGCTGGGTACCGTGATCATGGTGGCGCTGTTCCTGGTGATCGCCGGGCGGCTGGTGACGCTGCAGCTGACCGACGCGAGCCGCGTCGCCCGCGCCGGCCTCGGTGAACGCCTTGTCAACGAGAAGCTCTTCGCGCCCCGCGGCGCGATCTACGACCGGGACCACCACGTACTCGCGCAGAGCGTCGAGGCGCGGTACGTCTTCGCCGACCCGTCCAAGATCAACGCGGCCGACGTCCCGCGGACCGCGGAGGCGCTGCGCGAACTGCTCGGCGTACCCGTCTCGGAGCTGGTACCGAAGCTCAACCACAAGGTGCGCCCGGACGGCAGCAAGGACATGTTCGAGTACCTGAAGCGGCGGGTGGACATCGCGACCGCCGACGCGGTCAAGGCGCGCAACCTGCCCGGCATCGGAGTGGGGCGCGACGAGGTGCGCACCGAACCCGGCAACGACCTGGCCGCCAACCTGATCGGCTTCACCAACTCGGAGGGCGCCGGTGCCGTCGGGCTGGAGGCCGGGTACGACAAGCTGCTCGCCGGGCAGAACGGGTCGCACCTGTACGAGGTGGGCAACGGGAGCCTGGTGCAGATCCCGGGCGGGTACGACGAGGAGAAGCCGGCCCGGCCGGGCAGTTCGCTGGTGCTGACCATCGACCGGGATCTCCAGTACGAGGTGCAGTACGTGCTGGCCCAGATGATGTCGAAGGCGAACGCGACCTTCGCCGCGGCCGTGGTGCTGGACACCCATACGAGCCAGGTGCTCGCGCAGGCCAGCTACCCGACGTACGACGCGGCCAACCCGGGCGACTCGACCACGGCCCAGCGCGTGGACGCGGCGAGCCAGGCGGTCGTGGAGCCCGGCTCCGTACACAAGGTGATCACCCTGGGCGCCGGGCTGCAGAGCGGGGTGATCAACGGGAACTCAACGGTCAGCATCTGCCCCTCGATCACGATCGCCGGCCAGCGGTACCCCGATACCCACCCGATGCGCTGCGGTAGCCACATCACCCTGCCAGGGATCCTCGCGTACTCGTCGGA
>JBPYFB010000114.1:0-8840 GCA_051986465.1 Rugosimonospora sp. | reverse complement strand
TGCGCGAAGTCGACCGCCACTCCGGCATCGAGCAGCGCGGCGTGCACCTCGCGCACCGCGGCGTGGTAGTCCAGGTCCTCGGCGGGCAGGCCCGGCCCTTGCAGCGCCCACCACGACTGCGGATCCCAGGCGATGGCGACCGCCGCGTCGACCCGACCGGTGTCCACTTCGGACAGCCGCCCGAGCAGGGCGCCCAGTTCGGTGACGCCCCGGAAGACCCGGCTGTCCGGACCGGCGTGCGGCACCATGGCGGAGTGGAACATCTCGGCGCCGCCCCGCGACGCGCGCCACTGGAAGAACATCGCGCCGAGCGAGCCGCGCGCCACGTGCGAGAGGGTCAGCCGGAGCAGTTCGTCGGGGCGCTTGCTGAGCAACCGGCCCGAGGCGAGGATCAGGTTCGGGGCCTGCTCCATGAGCAGCCACGGCTGGCCGCCCGCCCAGGAGCGCGCCAGGTCCGCGGCGAGAACCGTCTGCCGCCAACCGTCCACTCCGGACGCGTCGGGGTAGCAGTCCGTCGCCACCAGGTCCACCTCGCCCGCCCATTTCCAGTAGTCGACCGGTACCCAGCCGTCGAACGCCAAGTTCGTCGTCACCGGTACGCCCGGCGTGTGTACCCCCAGCGCGTCGCGCTGTTCCCGGAAGCAGGACAGCAGCTCGTCGGAGAGGAACCGGCGGAAGTCCAGCGCCTGGGCCGGGTTGGGCAGGTACCGGGTTGTCCGCGGCGGGAGTACCTGCGCCCACTCGCCGTACTCCTGGCTCCAGAACGCGGTCGTCCACGCCTCGTTGAGCCGGTCGAGGTGGCCGTACCGCTCGCGCAGCCAGCGCTGGAATGCGGCGGCCACCTGGTCGCAGTAGCAGTCGGTGCCGTACTCGTTGTGCACGTGCCACATGGCGAGCGCCGGGTGGCCCGCGTACCGGGCGGCGAGCGCGTCGGCGAGGCGTACCGCCGCCCGACGGTACGCGGGCGCGCTGGCGCAGTACGTGTCGCGGCTGCCGTGGGTGAGGCGTACCCCGTCCCGGGTCACCGGCAGCGCTTGCGGGTACGCGAGGCTGAACCAGGGCGGCGGGGAGGCCGTTGGGGTCGCGAGTGCGGCTCGGATTCCGTTCTCGTGGAGCAGGTCCATCGCCCGGTCCAGCCAGTCGAACCGGTACTCCCCCTCGGCGGGCTCCAGCCGGGACCAGGAGAAGACGCCCAGCGACACCAGGTTGACGCCGGCCTCGCGCATCAGCGCGACATCCTCCCGCCATACCGGCTCCGGCCATTGCTCAGGGCTGTAGTCCCCGCCAAAGAACAGCATTCGGCACACGCTACGCGGTTGACGCGCTTTTGGTTAGTCGGAAAACTAAGTCCATGGTTATCCGCCCGCCGCTGGTGCCGTACGAGACCTTCGTCGCCGATCCGACACCGCTACCGGTACGCGCTCCAGGCGAGCACGGGCTCTCCGCGGTGACCCGGGCGGAGGTACTCGCCATCGATGGCGGGTCGGTGAGCCTCAAGGCGGTGACCGGGGATGGCCAAGCGCTCGCCGCCGAGGTGAGCGCGGCCGCGGAGGGCGTGGTACGGGTACGGCTCGGCCAGGACACTGAGGTGCGCTCCCGGTCGGCCGCCGCTATCGAGCTCGTCCGGCCGGATCCCGATCCGCGTGCCGGCGTCGAAGCCGAGGACGGATGGCTGCGGCTGTCCACCGGCCCGCTCACGGTGGAGATCGAACTGGACCCCTGGTCCCTGCGCTTCCTCGGCCAGGACGGGCGCGAGCTGGTGGCCGAGTGCGCCAGTTGCCCGGATGTCACGGGCCGGCAGCGCAACCTGCCGTTCGGACGGTCGAGTGTGGACGGCGACGTGGTCGCCTACCACGAAAGCCTCTCGATCGCAGCCGACGAGCACTTCGTCGGGTTGGGCGAGAAGTTCACCGCGTTCGACAAGCGCGGGCAGCGCGCGGTCATGTGGAATTTCGACGCGTTCGGCGCCGAATCCGACCGGTCCTACAAGAACGTGCCCTTCTACCTGTCCAGTCGCGGGTACGGGCTGCTTGTCGACAGCGGTACCGCGACCGAGTTCGACCTCGGCCAGTCCACCCAGAGCTGCGTGCAGATCGTGGTACCCGACGACCTCATCGACTACTACGTCCTGGCCGGACCGACGCCCGCCCAGGTACTCACCCGGTACGCCCAACTCACCGGCTTCCCCGTGCTCCCGCCGAAGTGGGCGTTCGGCACCTGGATCTCGTCGGGCTTCCTCCCGGACAGCCAGGAGATGGTGCTCGCCCGGGCCCGGCGCATCCGGGACCTCGGCATCCCCTGCGACGTGCTGCACCTGGACTGCTACTGGCAGGTCGCCGGGCACTGGTCGGATCTGCAGTGGGACGCGCAGCGCTTCCCCGATCCGGCGGGCATGCTGGAAGCTCTTGCGGCGCAAGGGTTTCGGGTGAGCCTCTGGATCAACCCGTACCTGAGCGGCGACAGCCCGCTGTTCGTGGACGCAGCCGCCCGGGGGTACCTGCTGGGCGCTCCGGACGGCTCGACCTACCTCGCCGACGTATGGCACGGCGGCCAGCCGCCGTGCGGCATCGTGGACTTCACCAACGCCGAGGCCACCGCGTGGTTCCAGGGCCTGCTGCGGCCGTTGCTGCGGCAGGGTGTCGCCGTCTTCAAGACGGACTTCGGCGAGGGGGTACCGGCAGACGCGCGCGCCGGCAACGGGATGTCCGGTGCCGCGCTGCACAACGTGTACAGCCTCCTCTACAACGACGCGGTGGCGGCGGTGACCGCCGAGGTGGCCGGCCACGCCACGGTCTGGGCGCGGTCCAGCTTCCTCGGCGGCCAGCGCCACAGTGGACAGTGGAGCGGCGACAGCAACAGCACCTACTCCGCGATGGCGAGCACGCTGCGCGCCGGCCTGTCGCACGGCCTGTCCGGCGTGCCGTTCTGGAGCCACGACGTCGGCGGGTTCGCCGGTACCCCGAGCGCCGACCTGTACGCGCGCTGGGCGCAGTTCGGCGTGCTCTCGCCGCTGGTGCGCTTCCACGGCACCACGAGCCGCCTGCCGTGGGACTTCCCGGCGGTGGAGCGCGGCGTGCTGGCCGCGCTGCGCCTGCGATACGAGCTGATGGCCTACATCTACAGCGCGGCGGTCACGGCGGCGCACACCGGGTTGCCGATGCTGCGCGCGCTGCCCGTCAACTTCCCCGACGACCCGGCCGCCTGGCACGCCGACCAGGAGTACCTGCTCGGCCCCGACATGCTCGTCGCGCCGATGACCGACCCGTCCGGCACGCGCCACGTGTACCTGCCCGCCGGCGACTGGATCGACTTCTGGACCGGCATGGTGCATCCGGGCCAGCAGTACCTACGGGTCAGCAAGCCGGTCGAGCAGTTGCCGCTCTACGTCCGGTACGGCGCACTGGTTCCGGTCACCGAGGTCCGCGACACGGTCGGCGACGAGCCGTTCGATCCGGTCAACCTGATCAGTTGGGGCGCGACCACCTCCGCCGCGACCATCCACGACGTGGACGGCGCCACCTCGGTGCGTGCCATGCGCCACGGCGACCGGCTCGAGGTGTGCACCGAAGGCCCGGCTGCGATACGGCAGTTGGCGTTCGCGGCGGTGGAGAGCGCCGTCGCACCCTGCGTCGTCACCATCAACGGAGTACCCACCCGGCTGACCGCCATCGACGGCCTGCTGGTCGCCGTGCTCAGACCTTGATGACTCAACCCTTGATGGCGCCGACCAGCATGCCCTTCGTCAGGTGCCGTTGCACGAACGGGTACGCGACGATGATGGGCAACAGGGTCAGCGTCACCACCGCCATCTGTATCGACAGCGGTGCGAGTACCTGGTGGCCCGCGTACTGCCCGGTTCCGGTGATGCCCGTACCCGGCATCTTGTTACCCAGCAACGTGTACATGTAGATGACCATCTGCAGCGGCCATTTTCCGTTGTCCGGCAGGAACAGCAGCGCGTTGAAGAACGAGTTCCAGTAGCCCACCGCGTAGAACAGCGTGATGACCGCGAGTACCGCCTTGGACGTTGGCAGCACGATCGACCACATCGTGCGCCAGTGGTCGGCACCGTCCACCCGGGCCGCGTCGATCAGCTCCTGCGCGGTGTTCGAGAAGAACGCCCGCAGCACGAGGATGTTGAATACCGATACCGCGCTGGGCAGGATCAGCGCCCAGTACTGCTGGTACCCGCCGAGGTCGGAGACGAGCAGGAAGGTGGGGATGATCCCGCCACTGAAGAACAGCGTGACCACCAGTACGAGCACGATCGTACGATGTCCGAACGAACCCCGCCGGGAAAGCCCGTACGCGCAGAGGATCGTCACCGCCATCGAGACCGCGGTACCCACCACGGTGATGCCGAGGCTGACGAGCAGCGAGTGCACCACCAGTTGGTTGGAGAAAATCTCCTTGTACGCCCCGATCGTCAGGCCGTGCGGCACCAGCACCATGCCGCCCGCGATGTTGATGGAACCCTGGGTCGAGAAGCTGGTCAGCACGATCGAGTAGAGCGGCACGAGGACCACCGCAAGCACCACGGCGAGCGTGATGCCCTTCGCCGTGTTGCCGGCGACGGTCGGCTTCTCCTCCCAGATCGGTCGCCGGTTGCGCTCCGACCGGGTCGATGCCTTCAGATTGGGTAGCGTCGCGGTCATTTCCGGTACAGCCCGTCTTCACCGAAGGCGTGCGCCAGCTTGTTCGCGGCGAGCACGAGAATCAACGACAGTACCCCCTTGAAGAGCCCGGCCGCGGCGCCGTAGCTGAAGTTCGAGTTGACCGCGCCGTAGTAGTACGTGAAGGTGTCCAGCACCTCGGACGCGTCCCGCCCCACCGCGTCCCGCTGTACCAGCATCTGCTCGAAGCCGACGGTCAGCGCGTTGCCCAGTCGCAGCACCAGCATCAGCACGATGACACCGCGGATGCCCGGCAGCGTGATGTGCCACAGCCGGCGCCAGCGGCCGGCACCGTCGGCCGCGGCCGCCTCGTACAGGGTCGGGTCGATCGCGGCGAGCGCGGCCAGGAACACGATGATGCCCCAGCCCGCCTCCTTCCAGACCGCCTGCGCCGTCACCAGAAACTTGAAGGTCCCCGGGTTGGTCATGACGTTCCAGGGGTGCAGCCCGTTCCGGATCAGAATCGTGTTCAACGCGCCGGCGCCGCCGAGCATCATCTGGAAGATGGTGACGACCAGTACCCAGGAGAAGAAGTGCGGCAGGTACACGATGGCCTGCACGCTCGCGCGCACCTTGGCGTTGAGGATGGAGTTGAGCAGGATCGCCAGCGCGATCGGGATCGGGAAGTACAGCACGAGTTGTACCGCGCTGATGAGGAGCGTGTTCTCGAAGGCGTGCCAGAAGATGGGGTCGCCGAACAGCCGGTGGAACTGGAACAGGCCCACCCACGGGCTTTGCGTGATGCCCGTGTAGATGTCGTACGACTGGAACGCGGTGACGTTGCCGAGGATCGGTACGTAGTTGAAGACGATGATGAGCACGAGTGCCGGAAGCGTCATCAGCAGTAGCGAACGGTCCTGCCAGATCCGGGCACCCAGACTGAGCTTGTTGCGCGCGGCGGGCGCCGGCCGGGCGGCTGGTGTGGTCCGCTCGGCCGGCGCGTCCTCGGGAAGGGCCGACCCGCCGCCCTCGGTGATGGCGGTCATCGACCCTCCCCGCGGTGTCGCTTGAAGCGGTGAATCACTTGGTGCCGTCTCCGTACTTCGAGCGGATGCCGTCGTAGAAGCTGCGCAACTGGTCGCCGCCGTTGCTCTTCCAGGCCGCGACCGCGTCGGTGTACGCGGAGATGGGCTTGCGTCCCAGCTTCACGTCGACCATCGTGTCCTGCACCGCCTTGCCGATGCCGGCGTACTGGCTCGGCTCGGTGATGTTCATGCCGTAGAAGATCGGCTTGTACGCGGACTTCACCGTGACGCCCTGCCAGGTGTTGTAGTCCTTGGCGACCTGAACGGCGCCGCTCTTCACGGTGGTGACCGCCGGCGGCGTGACCAGGAACTGGAAGGTCGTGGCGACCTCCTTGCTGCCCTGCGAGTTCAGTACGGGGTTGCCGTCCTGCATGGTGTAGTCGACGCCCTCGGTACCGAAGTTGACGGTCAGCCACTCCTTGCTGCCGTACGGCGCGGCGATGTAGTTCGCGATCGCCAGGCACTCCTTGATCTGGTCCGGCGAGAGGTTCGCGTTGAGGTACCCGAACATCGAAGAGCCGTTGCCGAGCGCGATGCTCGGCGCCTTGCTCGCGTCCGACGTCAGCAGCGCGAACGCCTGGCGGTTGTAGCTCGGGTTGGCGGCGGTACCCGACTTGGCGTCGTCCCCGTCCCACGCCCCGGTGCCGTCCGCGGTGACCGCCACCTTGCCGCTCCAGAAGCGCTGCTTGGCGTTCTGGCTGTTGTTCGCCATCGCGTCCGGGTGGATGTATCCGGCCTTGGCCAACTTCGCGTGCCAGTTAAGAGCGTCGATGATCTCCTGCGTCTCGTACTTGTGCACGAGCTTCCCGGACGAGTCGACTGTCCACTTGAGAGGGTAGTGGAA
The DNA here is from genome assembly GCA_051986465.1 of Rugosimonospora sp. Taxonomy (GTDB): domain Bacteria; phylum Actinomycetota; class Actinomycetes; order Mycobacteriales; family Micromonosporaceae; genus DATEJJ01. The sequence continues at coordinate 2,298 of JBPYFB010000114.1, read as the reverse complement.
GATCTGGTCGAGGTACGAGCCGTCGTCGCCCATCAGGAGGTCGAAGGCCCACACACCGCTCTTGGCGTTCGTCAACGCCTTGCCGGCGTTGAAGAGGTCGTCGGCGGTCTTGAGGCTGGTGGCGTCGACACCGAACTTGTCGAAGATGTCCTTGCGGTAGAAGTGGGTACCGGAGAAGACCGCGCCCGACGGGTACACGGGCAGGCCGTACAGCTTGCCGTTCCACACGCCCACCTGCCACGCGCCGGTCGGGATGTTGGCGAGGTTCGGGTAGTCCTTCACCTTGTCGCCGGCGAGGTACGGGCTCAGGTCCACGAACTTGGTGACCGCTTCACCGAAGTTCATGTTGGTCACGTTCCAGCTGGGGATCTGGATCCACTGCGGCAGCTTGTTGGCGGCGAACAGCGGCGGCAGCAGGTTGCCGTACGAGTTGCCGTCGGCCGGCTGAAGCTTCAGGTTCGCGCCGAGCGCCTTGTTGACGGAGTCGTAGTACGCGTTGCCCGTCGAGGGCGGGATCGCGCCCCACAGCGGCGTCATCGTCGTGTACGAGCCACCCTTGCCCGGCGTCCCGCTCACCGTCGACACGGGGTTGTCCGGGTACCTGACGAACAGCGGGTCGGAGACGGCGCCACCGGTACCCGTGACGCTCGCGACGTCCGGCTTCACCGACGTGTTGGGGATGTAGGCGGGCAGGACGCCGGAGAGCTGGTTCTGCGACGTGGTGCCGGGTCCGCTCGACTTCGACTTGCCGCAGCCGACTAGGAACGGCCCGGCGGCAGCCGCACCGCCGACGGCGGCCGCCGCGGTGAGGAAGCCCCGCCGGGAGATCTCGCGTGGCATGGGAACACTGGTCCTTTCTGGAGCGGCTCAGCGTCCCGGCATGGGACCGGCGGACGGGCCCTGCGGTGCCGACGGCTCGCCGCTCCGGGGTGTGCGAGGAGTCAGAGGGTCATCCGCCGTCCGCTGCGCGGGGACGGCTGTGAGAGTCATGAAATGCCTTCTACAAAGCAGCGCGGTAGCCTAGGATTTAGTTGGTCTGGTCGCTAAACAAACTAGACTACGGTGACCCCGCCCACAAGGGACCGCTGCCCGCCCGGGGCTCGGCAACCACCGCGGACCAGAGATGGGGCATGATAATCCGACCGAGCGAGAAGCGGGACCTGACTTGATCACGACGCGTACCGGCCGCGAGCCCGCGGACTTCACCGACGTACGCACCACCAACCTGGCGGTGGTGCTCGGGTACGTCCGCGCCAACGCGCCCTGTTCCCGCGCGGACATCGCGGCCTCCACCGGGCTCAACAAGGCCACCGTGTCCAGCCTGGTCGGCGAGCTGATCGAGCGGCGGCTGCTGCGCGAGACCGGCCTCACCGAGCGGCGCATCGGGCGGCCGGCGACGATGATCGTCCTGGACGGCGCGCCGTACGCGGCCGTCGGGCTGGAGGTCGACACCGACCACCTCGCCGTGGTCGCCATCGACCTGGCCGGCGACCGGCTGCTCTCCTGGCGGCGCGCGTTCCTCGGCCGCGGCTCCTCAGCCAACAAGTCCCTCGCCACCATCGCGGCCCTCGCCCGCCGCGCGCTGGCCCGCCTGCACGACGACGGGCGGCAGGTGCTCGGCCTGACGGTCGGCATCGCCGGCCTCGTCGACGCCGACGGTGTCGTCCGCCTCGCACCCAACCTGGGCTGGCGGAACGTATCCGTGCGCCAGGCGCTCGTACAGGCGCTCGGCGAGCCGCGCTACCCGATCATCGTGGACAACGACGCCAACCTCGCCGCCCGCGCGGAGTACCGGTACGGCCCGCACGCCGGCACCGCCAACCTCGCGTACTTCACGAGCGGGGTCGGGGTGGGCGCCGGGATCGTCCTCGACGGGCAGCTGATACACGGCGGGCGCGGGTACGCCGGCGAGATCGGCCACCTGCCCGTGGTACCCGACGGCCCGCGGTGCGCCTGCGGACGGCGCGGCTGCCTGGAGGCGGTCGCGAGCGTGGGTGCCCTGCTGCAGCGGCTCGGCGGCCACCAGCCGATCGACCTGGAGCCCGAGGTCGACGACCTGGTACGGCGTGCCCGCTCGCAGGAGCCGCAGGTCCTCGCCGCGCTCCGGGAGACCGGACGCCACCTCGGGTACGGGGTTGCGCTGCTGGCCAACATGGTCAACCCGGAAGTGGTCATCCTCGGCGGCTCGTACGTGCCGCTGGCCCCGTGGCTGCTGCCGACCGCGCAGGACGAACTGCGCGAGCGCACCGTCGCCCCCGAGATGGGCGGCTGCCGGCTGGTCGCCTCCGCGCTCGGCAC
>JBPYFB010000113.1:0-7722 GCA_051986465.1 Rugosimonospora sp. | reverse complement strand
CGCGGTGGTCGAACTCGGCGACCAGAGCCTGCGTGCCGGTACGGTGCAACTGGAACTCGAACTCGGTGACGATGCCGAAGTTGCCGCCGCCGCCGCGCAGGCCCCAGTACAGGTCGTGGTTCTCGGTACGGCTGGCGGTCACCACCGCACCGTCCGCGGTGACCATCGTGTACGAGACGACGTTGTCGCAGGCGAGCCCGTACTGGCGGGCCAGCCAGCCCATACCGCCGCCGAGGGTGAGCCCGCCGACGCCGGTGTGCGAGACGTTGCCGGCGGTGGTGGCCAGGCCGTAGACCTGGGATGCCCGGTCGAGCGCGCCGAGCAACGCGCCGCCCTGCACCCGGGCCCGCTGCCGGACCGGGTCGACCCGCACGTCGCCCAGGGGAGTCAGGTCGATCATCAGGCCGTCTTCGGGGACGGCGTAGCCGGCTACGTTGTGCCCGCCGCAGCGGACACCGATCTCCAGGTCGAGCTCGCGAGCCAGGCGGACCGCGGTCACCACGTCGGCGACGCTCGCGGCCCGTACGATCATCCGCGGCCGGCGGTCGATCATGGCGTTCCAGACGGTACGGGCGGCGTCGTAACCGGCGTCGCCGGGCAGGAGGAGTTGGCCGTCGAGGTGGGTACTGGTTGATGTCGTCATGCTTCTGAGCCTGCTGCCGATCGGTACACCTGATAAGGTCCGATTCCATGGGCCGGAGGCGGACCAATTCCAGCACCGCTGAGGATCTGCTCATCGAAATCGATCGCACCGGTCCGGTACCGCTGCACCGGCAGATCGAGAGCTCCATCCGGGACAGCATCCGGACCGGACGGCTGCGGCTGGGCGCGTCGCTGCCGCCCACCCGTACCGTCGCCGCCGGCCTCGGGGTGTCGCGCGGCGTCGTAGTGGAGGCATACCAGCAACTTGTCGCGGAGGGCTACCTCACCAGCCGCAGCGGTGGATACACCCAAGTAGCCGCCGAATCCCCGCCAGTGTCCGCGGGCGCCCGCGCCGCGAGCCGCCCGAGCTTCGTGGTTGATTTCGGGTACGGCCGCACCGACGTTTCCGCGTTTCCGCGCGCGGCCTGGCTGCGCTCGGCGCGTACCGCGCTCACCACCGCGCCCAATGAACGGTTCGCATACCTCGATGGGCGCGGCGTCCCCGAACTGCACGAGGCCCTCTGCGATTACCTCAACCGGGTACGCGGCACATTGGCCCGTCCCGAGAACGTGGTGATCTGCGGCGGGTACGGGCAGGGTGTCTCGCTGCTCGTCCAGGTCCTCGCGGCCCGCGGCGCCCGCCGGCTGGCCGTCGAGGACCCGTCACCCAACGACGACGCCCGGATGCTGGCCGGCAGCGCCGGGCTCGACATCGTCGGTATCCCGGTCGGGCCGCACGGTGCCTGGGTCGAGGAACTCGCCGCCGCCGACGCCGATGCCGTCGTGCTCACCCCGTCGCACCAGTGGCCCACCGGCAGCGTGCTCTCCGCGGAGGGCCGGGCCGCGGTCATTCGCTGGGCGAAGGAGCGTGGCGCCGTTGTCATCGAGGACGACTACGACGCCGAGTACCGCTACGATCGCTCACCCGTCGGCGCGATCCAGGGCCTGGCACCGGAGCACGTCGTGTACTGCGGTACCGCCAGCAAGACTCTCGCACCCGGCTTGCGCCTCGGCTGGCTGCTGGTACCGCCGCACCTGGTGGATGCCGTCGCCCAGGCCAAGGTGCTCGCCGACCGCGGTTCGCCGGTGATCGACCAGTTGACGTTCGCCGACTTCCTCAACCGCGGCGAGTTCGACCGGCACCTGCGCCGCATGCGCCCCGTCTACCGCGGCCGCCGGGACGCCCTGCTCGCCGCATTGAGCGCGTGCCTACCCGACCTCGTACCGGCCGGCGTCGCCGCCGGCCAGCACGTCGTGGCCTGGCTGCCGGCCGACCTCGACGAGGCCGCCGTGGTGCGGGCCGCCACCCGGCGCGGCCTCGGCCTGCGCGGCGTCGCCCAGTACCGGATGCGCCCCGGCCCGGGCGGGTTGATTTTCGGCTACGCCACGCTGTCCGAACGCGCCATCGCGCAGGGCATAGCGATCCTGGCGGATGCGGTCGCCGAGGTCCGCGCGGGACACCCAATAGACGTCCGGAGGGCTTAGCGACCCGACAGCCGAGGTGGGAAGGGGGTCCGCGCCACCGGCGATGGCGCTTTGACTGTCCACTCGCGAGCATCGCCGGCTAGCTGGAAGAACCGGCTAGCTGGAAGAATGTGGCGGTGACCGAGAACCTGCCCGTTGACGATGAGGTGCCCGCGGCCGAGGACGTGCCCATGGCCCAAGGGGCCGGCGACGCGACGGACGCGGCGACGAGCCTGGACGCCTGGCGACTGCTGCGGATCGTCCGGGTGCGGCGCGAACTCAAGGTCTTGTGCCTGATCGCGTTGTTTGCGGTGCCGCTCTGGGCCATGGTCACGCTGGTTGCCGAGTCGGTGCTGTCCCGCTCGTCGGACACGTTCTGGGCGATCGACGCGACGATCGGCCCCGGGTTCCTGGTGATCCTGGGTGTGCTCGCCGCGTCGTTCCTGGCGCTGATCGTCATGGGCCGGATCGGGCGGTCCGGCCGGACCGCGGGTCGATTGGCGCCGACTGTCGGCCAGGCGCCCGACCTCGAAATCGTGGACGGCGGCTCGCCGGCCCGAGGGCTGTACGGGCAGCTGCGCCGGCGAGGGATCGTGCGGGCATCCGCCGTGCTGATGTTCCTCGTGTTCGGCATCGTCACCGTGGCGACGGCGTGGGACGCGTTGCCGGCGTGGCGCGCCAATCACGGCCACGGCGGGCCGATCGTGACCATCGGAAAGGATGCCACGATCGCATACTCCACCGTGTCCGCGCGGGGTCATCGGGACTACTTCCTCGACACGCCGTACGGAACCGCCATCGCGGAGGACTACACGCCACGCGACAACCAGCGCTGGACCGTACTGGCGAGCGATGCCGGCAACGGCAAGGCGTACCTCGTCGGCGGCTACGACTACGTACTTGTCGCCGGGATCTGCCTGTTCGGCTTCGCGGTCTGCGCGGGAATCGTCACGCACACGGTACGTGCCGCGCGGGCCGAACGGGCGGCACGGGCGGCCATCGGTGGCACGCTCGCCGACAGCGTGGCGTATCTCAGCGCTGGCAACACGCTTCGGCTTCGGATAGCCGGGCGCAAGCCCACCACAGTGGACCTGACGATGCGTCCGGTCGGCCCCCGCGGCGCGGCAGCCTGGCTCGCCCGGCGGCGGCAGATCGCGGCCGTGACGACGGTCGCCGTCATCGCCGCGGCCGGTACGCTGGTCGGGTTGTGGGAGTCCGGCGTACTCAAGCCGCCGGTCAAACAACGCGACGTGACGCTGGCATTCCTCGCACCCACGGTCTGGGGCCCGGATGCCACCATCCACTACACCGATCTGGACGCATATACGGCGGTGCTGCACGATGCGCTGTCCAACGGCGGCGCGGCGACGACGGGGACCGCCGTGACTGCGAGCGTTATCGTCTCATCACACCAGACGCACGACGCCGCCTTCATCGACCTCGCGACGATCGGATCGGCGCCACCCGCCGACGCCGTCGCCGACATGATGGCCTTTCAGCGCGATACGGCCCAGAAACAAACCGTCACCCCGGTCACCGGCCTACCCGACGGGTGGCAAGGCCTGCTTCTCGTAGACAAGACCAGCGCCTTGTACGAGTTCGATTTCGCCGCGGCGTCGGCCGGCCTGATCGTCTCCGTCAGCGTCGATGGCGCGTACACCGATGATTCGGCTGTCCACACCGACGATGCGCGGGCGCTCGCCCGAGCGATCGCGGCACAGGGAATTCCACGGTTCGCCGCCGTCGTTGCTCGCTGACAAGCCGCGCGAAGGCTACCGTTCGGCCTGATCCGCGACCGCGTCCGTGGCCGGTGCCGCCCCGCCGCGCCGGACCAGCGCGGCGCCGAGGATGGCCAGCGCGAGCGCCACGATCGGCAGGATCAGCGTGACGCGCATCGCGGGGATGTACGCGTCCTGGAAGGTCTTGTGGGCGACCTGTTCGATCGCCGGCCGCACGGTGGAGGGCAGGTTCGCCGGCAGCCGCGCGCCCGTCTCGCCGGCGCCGACCTCCAGTCCCTGCGTCATTTTCGCGGCCTTCTCGAACCCGTCGAGCAGCCACGGCCGGAACGACTCCGGCAGCGCCTGGACGTCGGCGTCGGCGGCCGGGCCGAGCCGCGCGGCGAGTTGGGACTGTAGCAGCGCGCCGGTCGCGGCCGAACCGAACACCGCGCCGAGTTGCCGTGCGGTGTTCATCAGCCCGGCCGCGGCCCCGGCCACCTGCGGCTGTACCCGTCGCATCGCGATGCTCTGCAGGGGTGCGAACGTCATGCCCAGCCCGCAGCCGGCGACCACGAGCCCGAGGATCAGCTGGCCGCGGTCGTAGTAGAGCCGGGTCGACCACAGCACCAGGGCGATGCCGCCGCCCCACAGCGTCAATCCGGCCACCAGAGCGTCCTTGGCCGCCGACCGGTCGGCCATCCGCCCGGCGAAGGGCGCGGTCGCCACCGACGCCAGCGACATCGGCGCCAGGATCAGCCCGGCCTGCCACGCGCTCAGCGACAGCACCGACTGCAGGAAAATGACCAGGGGCAGGAACAGACCCAACATCCCGAAGGAGATCGCCGCGACCACCGCGCTCATCACGGCAAAGTTGCGGTCGGCAAAGATATTCGCGGGTACGAGCGGCTCGCGGTCCCGGTCCCGGCGTTGCTGCCACGCGAACACCAGCAGCACGACGATCCCGCCGCCGATGAGAACCGGGACGCCGACCGGCCCCCACAGGGCGCCCCAGTGGTGCGATGGTCCTTCGATGAGACCGGCGCAGATGAGGAGCAGGCCCAGTGAGGCGAGCAGGGTGCCCCGCCAGTCCAACCGGTGACGGCTGTTGCGGCGTAGGTCGGGCAGGAACCGGGCGGCCATGACCCAGGCCACGGCGCCGATCGGTACGTTGACGAAGAAGACCCAGCGCCAGCCCAGGTTCGTCACCAGCAACCCGCCGACCACGGGTCCGGCGATGGTGGCCAGCCCGCCGACCGCGCCCCAGATACCGAACGCGGTACCGCGCCGGTCGGCGGGGAACGTCGTGGTGATGATGGCAAGGGTCTGCGGGGTCAGCAGTGCGCCGCCGATGCCTTGCAAGGCGCGGGTCGCGATGAGCATGGCCGGACTCGTCGCCAGCCCGCAGCCCGCCGAGGCGAGTACGAACACGGTCAGGCCCAGAAGGAACAGGCGCTTCTGGCCGTACAGGTCGCCGAGGCGGCCCCCGGTGATGAGCAGTCCGGCGTACGCGAGGGTGTACGCATTCACGATCCACAATACCTGGGTGAGTACCGCATGCAGGTCCGTCGTGAGCGCCGGTACCGCGATGTTCACGATTGTGGTGTCCAGCAGGTTGATGAACAAACCGACACAGAGCACGGTGAGGACGAGCCACGGACTGGTCCGCCGGCCAGGTGCAGTCGATTCGGAGGGTCTGGTATCGCTGGCAGTCATGGCAATCGCTCCGGTCGGGTGGCGGCCGTCCGGCGGGTGGTGCCGCGCCGACCCCGGGGGTAGGTAGGCGCGGCACCCGAGGGGTGGCCGGTTATTCGGGCGGGGTGTCCGGGCGGCGCCGGCGGCGCAGCTGCCGCGCGCTCGGGTAGCCGGGCGCGCTGCCCGGCGTGGCGGTGTGGTTGTTGGCTGGGTGGACGGTCTTGTCGTGACGGGTCAGCGTCGACGGCGCGACGGGCGCGGCCGCCGCGGCGAAGGCGTCACCAGGGCTGGGCGCCGCTTGCGCGGACGCGGCGGCCGCGGCCGGGGTGCCGGCCGGGACGTTGGGCGCGCCCGGCAGCCGGAACACGTTCGCCGGGAGGCTGGCTGCCGGAACGTCCGTGTTCAGCGCGATGATCTGGGCGAGTGTCTTGCGCGAGTCGATGCCGAAGTTGTTGCGGATGTAGGACTGCAGCGGGTCGTTCTGGTAGAAGAAGCGGTCGGCGTCGCGGGCCGCGCCGAACTGGTCCTGCCAGATGGCGAGTTGCAGCGGGCCCAGCTCAGAACCGGTCACGTGCGGCTCGGACATCATGCCCACGAACGCGTCCACGTTGGACACTGATCCGTAGATGGCCTTGAGCCGGGCGGCGAGCGTGCAGCGGCGCACCACTCGTACCGCGTTGTCGGCGTCGACGGTGGTCGGGTTGCCCTTGATGTCGAATGCCGCCACGATGTCCAGGCACGACGGGCTGTCGATGCCCAGGCCCGCCGGGAAGGCGTCGGTCGCCTCTCCGGTGATCGCCGTGAACGAGCTCTTCGAGGACAGGCCGTACGCGTTGCGCATCTGGTTGTACGTCGGCATGCCGTGGTCGCGGCCGCGCTGCAGGTCGATCGCGCCCAGATCCGCCACGCCGGTGAAGCATTGCGGCATGGTGGGTCCGTCCAGGCAGTCCGGGTTGCTGGAGGTGGGTACCTGGAACAGGACGCTGCGCAGCTGGTTGTCGATCATTTCGTCGTTGCGGTAGTCCGACTCGTTGGTCAGGCCGGTCATGATCGGGCCGAGCTGGATCTGCTCGACCAGGTGCGGGTTGAAGAACAGCACGTTGTCCGGCACCGCGAGATGCACGGTGGTGCCCTCGGGTTGCACCTCGACGCCCTGTGCGGCCAGTGCGTCCAATGTGGTCTGGGAGTACCGGCTGGCGTTGGTGTCCGTCTCCACCTCGCCGTGGATGAAGCTGTGCGCGCGGTAGCCGACCGTGGCGAACTCGTGCGAGGTCGACGGGTCGAGCAGATCGTCGTACCCCTGGTACGCCGGCAGGGTCACGCCCATCGCCGGCAGGAACTCGTTGTAGGTGATGTACTGGATCTCCGCGATCACCACGGCGCGGGCGAGCTGGTACTTGTCCTCTTGCGACAGACCGCTCGGCAGGGCGGCGACGATCCGGTTGTGCTCCCGGGCGAACAGCGTCTGCACTGCCGTCAGCGCCATCTGCTCGTTGGCCCGCACATCACCGGCGACGATGGCGCTGGCCGGGCTGGCCAGCAGGTGACCGTCCACCGCCATGGTCGGTGCCGTCGCGGCGTTGCCCCGCGCGTCGGCGCGCGGCAGGTAGTTGCCCGGCATCATCAGCGTCGCGGAGTTGTTGTCCGGGTTGCCGTCCAGCGCGCCGGTGCGCAGCCAGTCCAGCCTGCTGTCGGTCGTACCGTAGACCGCCTCCGCATCGATGAACGCGGTCTCGGTGTTGATGTGCTGGCGGTTGTTCGACACCCCGGTACCGGGCGCCGCGGCCGACCGGTTGAACGGGATCACCCCCAGCGAGTCGGTGAAGGATTCGAGCGGGTCGGACGCGTTGAAGGGGAGGTTGGCCGCCGTGCCGTTCTCGTCGCGGTGCCCGACGTTGTGGTCGATGAACTGTCCCCAGACGTTTCCCCACTGGGTGACACCGCGTTCGGAGAATACGTTGGCGTTGCTGTCGTTGAAGATGCGGTTGGAGACGTACCGGGGGTCGGGACCGGCGACCATCTGGCTGCGTCCGTCGGCGTACCGGGCTGGACCGATCCGCAGGTACCGGGTACCTGCCGCGCCGGCCGTTGGCGTATTGGGGTTGTTGTTGATGCCGTAGAGGCTCTCAACTTCCCAGATGCCCAGGATGGGGGCGTCGGAGACGCCACCGTCGTCGGCGCGGGCGGGATCGGCGAGCCCGACCGT
>JBPYFB010000112.1:0-4071 GCA_051986465.1 Rugosimonospora sp. | reverse complement strand
ACACGCTTCGTGGCGCCCTTGACCTCATGAATCTCGACGATCTTCCGCGAATGGAGTTCGGGTTCCCTGGGCCACTGCGGGACCGGTTGGTGGCCGCGGTCCTGTCCGGCGCGAAGACCTCGACGTCCGGCCTCGTACTCGGCTACGAGCGTGCAAACGAGCCACTGCCCAGGGTCGGCCAGCGGTTGGCGGTCGTGGATTCCGAGGATCGGCGGGTCGCGGTGATCGAGCTGACCGAGGTGCGGGTGGTCCGGCTCGCCGATGTGGACCTGCAGCACGCCCTCGACGAGGGCGAGGGTGATAGGTCGGTGGCGCAATGGCGGACCGGGCACGAACAGTTCTGGCACAGTGCGCAGGTGCGCGCGGAGCTGGGCGACCCCGATTTCACGGTGAACGACGACACTTTGGTACTGGCGCAGCGCTTCCGGCTGGTACGCGTCACTCACGACGGGTGACCGGCAATGGCCGCATCCGCGACTATCCTATGTGGACAACCAATACTTCGGTCTCTTCCAGTTCGGCGACGAGCCGGTGCAGCAGGATGAGTCCATCGTCGATAGCCTGCCGGGCCTGCTCGAAGCCGTAGCCCATGTCGTCGAAGTACCGTTCGGCGGCCGCGCGGTCCAGCCGTTCCAGGGCGGCCAGGTGAGTCTTGCCGGCCGAGGTGACCAGGTAGGTCAGGTCGTACACCGCGTTGACGGCCTCCGCCTCGACACGGTATTCGGCCGCGCCGAGCGTGATGCCGGCGTCCTCCAGAAAGTCCATCAGGTACATCAACGCGTAGCCAGACCAGTCGTACTCACCGGCCACGCCTCGATCGTTTTCCTGTAGGTAGTTGGATACCGGCAGGACCATGATCGACGGAGCCGGTCTCCGCCAGCCGGTTCGGCTCATGAATCCCGCGATTACGCCCCGGCGACCGGTGGCCGGCCGGATCAGCACCGGCTCGGCCTTCGCGGCCTGTACCAGCCCGGGCACGGCCGACCGGTCCAGCCGATAAAACGATGCTATGGCCGACATGGCCGCCGCCGTACTCCCATAGCGAGGCATGGTGCCACGGAACGGCGCATGCGGCATCGTCCATTGTGGAGGATTGTCCGATCGTGACCATGACATTGCGCTCCGTACGCTTTTAGGCTGAAGGTCGCCAGTGTGATCAGATTGGCCCGGTACGCTATATTCGTCGCAGTCACTACCGCACGAGGGGGCATCCGGTGACCGTCTTCCTGCGGGACATGTCCCACTACGACACGAACACGTCGCTGTCCGGATTCGTCGGCGCTACCCACAAGGTGACCGAGGGCACCTCCTTTGTAGACCCGGAATTCGCCGCCCGACTCACCTCATGGCGTAACGCCGGCGTGAAGGTCCTCGGCTCGTACCACGTGTTGCACAGCAGCAGCCTGAGCACGCAGATGGACTTCTGGCTGTCTACATTGGACAGACTGGTGCCTTGGTGGCGTACCTTCCCGCACTGGGTAATGCAGATCGACGCAGAGCGGTGGCCCACCGACAACGTGCAGCCGGCCACCGTGAAGAGTTTCGCGGTGATGCTGGTGAACTCGAATGCGCATGGCTGGAAGGTCACCTACGCATCCCGCAGCCAATACGGTGACCAGCTCGCCGGGATCCCCACCGACCTGTGGAACGCGAACTACACCGGCGGCCCCGGCTACCCCGGCGACAACTGGGCGACCGGCTGGGCGCCGTACTCCGGCCGCACGCCAGTTCTGTTGCAGTACACCGAGACCCCGTTCGACAAGAACGGGTACCGGGGCACCGAGCAAGAACTCCTCGACCACATTGGAGGCACCATGGCACTCTCGCCCGACGAGGCCCGCCTGCTGGCCAACGCCGAGTACTCGGCGAACTGCGTGGCGCTGGGCCTGACGCCGGACCCGCACCGGCTCAACTTCGGCAACGGCCCCGGCGTGGGCGTACCCGCGCCGGTGGACACGCACGGGGACCTCGCCGCGAAGCTGGACCAGGTCCTCGCCAACCAGCAGGCGATCCTTCAGGCCCTCGCCGGCCTGTCCCAGCCGCCGGTCGCCGGCGACCTGACCGTGACCGGCACGCTTCACGTCCAGGGCTGACGGCGCAACGGCGACGGTGGAGCGGTCGGTGCCCCGGCGCCGATGACGGGACCCGGGCGACATCGCCCGGCGCCCGTCACCGGGGCGCGGGCGCGCCCTGGCGCTATGAGCCGAGTAGCGACGTCGCACGCTTGTCGACCGCGACCAGAACAGCGACCACCGCATCGAGCCGGTCCGGGTCGATGCCATCGGCGGCGGCGTCCGTGATTTCCCGGGCATGTGCGTAAAGGCTTGCGTACTGCGCCGATCCAGCTTCCGTCAGTTCCGCGGTGGGGACGGGGACCTCGGGGCGGTAGGCGACGAAGCCGGCCGCCGCGGTGCGCTCCAGCAGGCTGATCACCTCTGACCGGGCAAGGTCCATGCGGCGATCCATCTCGAAGACCACATCGTCGACGGGGATCGCGGAGGTCTGCTCGTTCAGCAACGTCAAGAGCATCCAGCTCGGAAAGTCGGAGTCGAAGTCCGCGAGAGCGCGCCGGTGCAGCTTGCCAAGGCTTCGGGCCACCTCACCAAGGGCACGCCCCAAGCTGGGGCGCGGCCCGCGGCTTCCGGTCATATCAACCGTAGTCATGTCAACCTCCAAAGCGAGATGAGCGCGGTCGTTGGTCGGGCCAACGAACATGTCATCACGATACACGGATTTGTTGGTTGCGCCAATGATGGCTAAGCCAACTATTTGGTAGCCTGGCGCCGTGAAGATCGCCGAACAACGCACCACCGCACGACTGCGTACCCTGCCCAGTTGGTTGATCAATCAGGCGGCCATCGTTGCCAACCGGCTGACGGACCAAGCTCTGGCAACTGCCGGTGCCCGCCGGCACCACTTCGCCATGCTCGCCGCGCTGGACGAGTTCGGGCCGTCAAGCCAGGCGGACCTCGGCCGTTGCGTCGCTGTTGATCGCAGTGACGTGGTGGCAGCGATCAACAACCTCGCCGAACAGGGGTACGTCGACCGCAGCCCCGACCCGGCCGACGGCCGGCGCAACATCATCACCATCACCGCCGCCGGAACCAGGTATCTCCACCGGCTCAGCGCCCTCGTCGCCGAAGCCCAGGACGAACTGCTGCACTCGTGGTCGCGCAGCGAACGCAGCCGACTCATTGAGCAATTGACCCGGATCATCGGTACGCGCGGCGCGACCGAGGAGACACCCATCGAAGGGACCGCCAAGAGAAGGAAGTAACGCGGCGACCGTCGTACCGCCCAAGAGACGTTATTCGTGACCGGCTCCGGTCCGGATGGCTCGTTGAGGGCAAGTAGACAGCCGGCCAACCGCCACACGTGGGGGCGCGAAGAACCGTCGTAAGCCCATCCACGAGTGGAGGATTGACATGATTAGGCGGTTCACCGCCCTGCGAGCGAGTGCGGCGCTGGCATCTGCCGCTGTCGCGCTGGTCGCCGGGTTATCCGCCCTGGGGCCGAGCACCGCGCTGGCGTCGAGCCACCGCGAGGCACCCCTGGTCGCGGCGGACCCGGCCATCGACAACACGGACCTGTACGCGTTCGTGAGCCCGGACCGGCCGGGCTACCTGACGTTCGTCGCCAACTGGATTCCGTTCGAGGACCCCGACGGCGGGCCGAACTTCTATCCATTCGCGACAGACGCGACGTACAACATCTACGTCGACAGTGACGGCGACGCCCTGCCCGACGCGACGTTCCAGTTCACCTTCCAGAACATCGACAAGCGCGGCGGCAACACGTTCCTGTACAACAACGGGCCGGTGACGTCGATCGACGACCCGAACCTGCTGTTCCGGCAGACGTACACGCTCAAGTCGTCGTTCAACGGCAAGCCGTTCAAGACCCGGGTCTCGGGCGCTCCCGTCGCACCGTCGCGGGTCGGCGCGGCCTCGATGCCGGACTACGGCAAGCTGCGCCAGCAGGCGACCACCACGCTGCCGGGCGGCTGGAAGATCTTCGCGGGCCAGGCGGACGACCCGTTCTTCCTCGACCTGCGCGTCTTCGACCTGCTGT
>JBPYFB010000111.1:0-16747 GCA_051986465.1 Rugosimonospora sp. | reverse complement strand
CAACTACGCCTCGCTGCGCATCCGGACGATGGGCGAGGTACCCACCCGGTACCACATCAGCCTCGACGTCACCGACCGCGCGGGCGTACTGGCCCAGGTCGCGAACGTCTTCGCGCGACACGACGTGTCGATCGCGACCGTACGGCAAGCCGGGCGCGGACCGGATGCCACACTCGTCATCGTCACGCACGTCGCGCCGGACGCGGCCCTGACCGCGACCGTCAACGAATTGCGGGGCCTGGATATCGTGCGTTCGATCGCGAGCGTTCTCCGGGTGGAGGGGGAGTAGGGCCCATGGTGTGGCGCGGACTCATCGAGGCGTACCGGGACCGGTTACCCGTCACCCACGCGACGCCCGTCATCACCCTGTACGAGGGGAACACGCCGCTGCTGCCCGCGCCGATGCTCGCCGCGCGTACCGGCTGCGACGTGTACCTGAAGGTGGAGGGCGCCAACCCGACCGGCTCGTTCAAGGACCGGGGGATGACCGTCGCCGTTTCGCGCGCCGTCGAGCAGGGTTCGAAGGCGATCATCTGCGCCTCCACCGGCAACACCAGCGCGTCGGCCGCCGCGTACGCGTCGCGCGCCGGCCTGACCTGTGCCGTGCTCGTACCGCGCGGAAAGATCGCTCTCGGCAAGCTCGCCCAGGCACTCGTGCACGGCGCCCGACTGCTGCAGGTCGACGGCAACTTCGACGACTGCCTGGCGCTGGCCGCGAAGCTCGCCACCGACTACCCCGTGTCGCTGGTGAACTCGGTCAACATCGACCGCATCCACGGGCAGAAGACCGCCTCCTTCGAGATTGTGGAGGCGCTCGGCGACGCGCCCGACATCCACTGCCTCCCGGTCGGCAACGCCGGGAACATCACCGCCTACTGGCTCGGATACCAGGAGGAGCGCGAGGCGGGCAAGGTCACGAAGACCCCGCGGATGCTGGGCTTCCAGGCGTCCGGCGCGGCGCCGATCGTGCAGGGCAAGGTGGTACCCGAGCCGTCCACGATCGCCACCGCGATCCGGATCGGCAACCCGGCCTCGTGGGCGAAGGCGCTGGACGCCCGCGACCAGTCCGGCGGTGTGATCAGCGCGGTCACCGACCGGGAGATCCTTTCGGCGTACCGGTTGCTCGCCCGCCAGGTGGGCGTGTTCGTGGAGTTGGCGAGCGCGGCGAGCGTCGCCGGCCTGTTCCAGTCCGTGGACGCGGGGCTGGTACCCGCCGGCTCGACCGTCGTCTGCACTGTCACCGGGCACGGCCTCAAGGATCCGGAGTGGGCGATCTCCACCGCTCCGGCGCCGGTGACCATCTCCGTCGACGTGCTCTCCGCCGCCCGTACCCTCGACTTGGCTTGAGCGGCGGCGGCGTGGCTTGAGCGGCGGCGGCGCGTTCGCGGTTCTCGCCCGCAACCGGGACTTCCGCCGCCTGTTCCTCGCCGAACTCGTGATGTTCGGCGGCGACTGGTTCGTCATGGTCCCACTGCTCGGGCTGCTGCAGCGGCTGACCGGGCACGGCCTGTACGGCAGCCTCACCCTCGCCGCCGACACCGGCATGAACGCGCTGTTGCTGCCGTACGCCGGGACCATCGCGGACCGGCTGGACCGCAAGAAAATCATGGTGACCGCGAGCCTGTCCGCGATCGGTGCGGTGTGCCTGCTCTTCTTCGTCCACAGTGGACGGGACGCGTGGTTGGGTCCCGTTGCCGTGGGCGCGGTCGCGGTGGCCAAGGCGTTCTACTCGCCGTGCGTACAGGCGGCGATGCCGAACCTGGTGCCGGCCGAGGACCTGACGACCGCCAATGCCGTGGCCGGCGCGGCGTGGGGGACGATGAGCGTGGTCGGCGCGTCGCTGGGCGGCGTGGTGGCGACGCTGTTCAGCCCGTATACCTGCTTCGTGGCCACCGCGGCGTTGCTGGCCGCCGCGGCGCTGCTGGTGGCCGGGGTGTACGCGCCGATGCAGTCGGAGCGGGAGCGCGCCGTCGTGCATCCGGGCGCCGCGTCCGCGATCCGCGAGTCGCTGCGGTACCTGCGCCACCAGCCTCGGGTACGGGCACTGGTGACCGTGAAGTCCGCGGTCGGCTTGGGCAACGGCGTACTCGCCGTGTATCCCGTACTCGCGGTGCTGCTGCGGGTCGGCGATCTGGGTACCGGCCTGTTCTTCGCGGTACGCGGTGCCGGCGCGCTGATCGGCCCGCTGCTGCTGCGCGGCGCCCTGCTGCGCCGCCCGAACCGGCTGCTGCCGGGGCTGGCCGTGTCGATGGCCGCGTACGGCGTCGCGTACCTCGCGCTGGCCGGGCTGCGTTGGTTCCCCGCGGCGCTCGTGCTGATCCTGCTGGCGCATGTGGCCGGCGGCGCGAACTGGACACTGTCCAATGTGGCCCTGCAGGCCGCCGTCCCGGACGAGTTGCGCGGCCGGGTCTTCGCGACCGACCTGATGCTCGCCACGGTATCGATCGCCGTGAGCCAACTGCTGGTCAGCGCGCTGATCGACCGGGTCAACCCGTGGCTGCTCGTGGCCGGCTGCGGTGCACTGACGCTTGTGTACGCCGTGATCTGGAGGCTCTTTACCGCTCGGCTGGATGTGGTATCGTCGTGATATCACATTGATACTGGGAGGACATCATGGAGAAGAGGGCCTTCCGGACCTCCGGCTTCCTCGCGCTGCTCTTGATCGTGGTAGTGGCACTCGGCACCGTCAAGCTGCTGACCCAGCTGTCCGGGGCGCTGGCGGTGCTGGTCGGCTTCGTCGGCGTACTGGTGTTCCTGGCGCTGGTCACCGGCCTTGCGGTGGTGAGCCCCAACGAGGCGAAGGTCGTCCTGTTCTTCGGCCGGTACGTCGGCACGATCAATACGGCGGGTTTCTACTGGACCGTCCCGTACTCGTCGAAGCGGAGCGTGTCGCTGCGGGTGGGCAACTTCGAGTCGGCCCGGCTGAAGGTCTCCGACGCCGACGGCAACCCGGTGGAGATCGCCGCCGTGGTCGTCTGGCGGGTCGTTGATACCGCCAAGGCTGTGTTCGCGGTCGACAACTACGTCGCGTACATCGCGGTGCAGGCGGAGGCGGCGGTGCGGCACCTGGCGACGTCGTACCCGTACGAGGCGCACGACTCCGGCCGCAGCAGCCTGCGCGACGCGACCGTGGTGAGCGAGGTGCTCACCGAGGAGCTGCGCGAGCGGGTGGCGCGTGCCGGTGTCGAGGTGCTGGAGACGAGAATCACGCACCTGGCGTACGCGCCCGAGATCGCCCAGGCGATGCTCGCGCGCCAGCAGGCGAACGCGATCGTGGCGGCCCGGTTCAAGATCGTCGAGGGTGCGGTCGGCATGGTCCAGCAGGCGCTGGAGCGGCTGCGCGAGCAGAACGTGGTCGACCTGGACGAGGAGCGCAAGGCGCAGATGGTGGCGAACCTGCTCGTGGTGCTCTGCGGTGATCGGGCGGCGCAACCCGTCGTGAATGCGGGAACCCTGTACGCCTGACATGGCTGAGCGAAAGAAGCTGCTGCTGCGGCTCGACCCGGACGTGTACGAGGCGATGGCTCGCTGGGCCGGCGACGACCTGCGCAGCATCAACGCCCAGATCGAGTACGCGCTGAGGATCGCGATCAAAAGCGCCGGCCGGTCGGTGCGCGACCGAGGCCGTGATGAAGCGTCCTAAGATGTTCCGATGGTGCGCTTCGCCGCGAACGCGGTCCGGGTACGGGTGCCCGCGACCAGCGCGAACCTCGGCCCGGGCTTCGACGCGCTCGGGCTGGCGCTCGGGCTGCACGACGAGGTAGTCGTGAAGGTCGCCGGGGACTGCGTACGGGTGACCGTCACCGGCGAGGGCGCGGGCGAGCTGGAATGTGACGAAAGCCACTTGGTGGTCCGGTGCATGATGACCGCCTTCGACCTGCTCGGTGGCCGGCCGGCCGGACTCCAGGTGGTTTGCGTCAACCAGATACCGCAGGCGCGCGGTCTCGGGTCCTCGTCCGCGGCGATCGTCTCCGGCATCCTGGCGGCCCGCGCGCTGGTCGCCACCGGAGCCGCGCAACTCCCCGACGCGGAGGTGTTGCGGCTGGCCAGCGAGTTGGAGGGGCATCCGGACAACGTCGCGCCCTGCCTGCTCGGCGGGTTGACCATCGCCTGGCAGGAGCAGGGCAGTGGTGCTCGCGCGGTACGCCTGGAGCCGTCGGAGCAGATTCGCCCGATCGTGTTCGTACCGGAAGAGCGCGGCCTCACCGCACACGCCCGCGCCGCGCTGCCCGCCACCGTGCCGCATCGTGACGCGGCTCGCAACGCCGGCCGCGCGGCGCTACTCGTACACGCGCTGACCGCCGCGCCACACCTGCTACTTCCAGCCACAGAGGACCGTTTGCACCAGGATTACCGGGCGGCGGGAGCGCCCGCGACCTCGGCGCTTGTCGCGGCTCTCCGAGGTGCGGGAATACCAGCAGTCGTGTCCGGCGCTGGACCATCTGTCCTGGCTTTCGGTGTTGAATCGGACGCATTGCCGTCGGATGCCCGACAGTTGGTACCGGCCGGTTGGCGGGTCAGTATGCCGGAGGTCGATGCACGAGGCGCCCGGGTCGATGTAGACTGGCAACACGCCGAGCGGGATCCTGTTGCCGCAGGTCGAGCGAGTTGATTACGCTTTAGACTTACAACAGCCGCGAAGCGCGCGATCAGTGCGAGGCGGCGCACCCCCGAACCTTCACGTGGCACCCTGGCCAAGATGGCTCGTCGTACCGTCGCATCCGGCGCGGATCGTCGAAGCAAGACGTGGCTGGCCACTGATGTCGGGTGCACCGGTCGTCCGTCGTGCTGCTGTTGAACACTGATCACCCTCCGCGCCACTGTGGGCGAAGGGGGTGTACCCGAGGCCGACCCGGCCACCTTGGCAAGCCGGGGCAGCCCGGCCCATCGAGGGAAGGAATCCATTGAGCGACACCACCGACGTGACGTCGGAAGTCTCCAGCGTCCAGGCGCCGGAGGAGGCGGCGGGCTCGACCCGGCGCCGGCGCACTGGCAGTGGCCTCACTGCGATGCTGCTCCCCGAACTGCAGAGCCTGGCCTCGTCCCTCGGTATCTCCGGCACGGGACGTATGCGCAAGGGTGAGCTGATCACGGCCATCCAGGAGCGGCAGGCGGGCGACAGCCGGGTACCAGGGCCGCGTGGCAACGACGCACCGCGCGGTGAGGTACCGGCGCGCGGCGAGGCACCCCGCGGCGAGGTACGGGCCGAGGTGCGCGACGGTGAGCGGCAGAACGGGCACGACGCTGGTACGACCCAACTCGCTCTCGTCGACTCGGTGGACGCACCACAGAGCGCCACGCGCCGGGCATCCCGGCCGGCTGGTCCGCCGGAGCCACGGGTGGAAACCGCGGACCGGGCCGAGCGCTACGCCGACTCCGGCGCGGCGCCCGAGGCCGGGCAGCGAACCCGGGGTGAGCGCGCCGATGGCGAGCGCAGCCACAACGAGCGCGGCGACGGTGGCCGGGGCGGTCGCGACAATCGCAGCGAGCGCGGCGACCGTGGCGAGCGCGGTGAGCGCGCCCAGAACGAGCGCGGCAACCAGAGTCAGAACGACCGCGACGCCGATGACGACGGCGAGGGCGGCGGCCGCCGCAGCCGGCGCAGCCGCTTCCGGGACCGGCGCGGCCGGCGTACCGAGGGCGGCGAGCGCAACGGCGCCGAACCGCAGGTCAACGAGGACGACGTGCTCGTACCGGTGGCGGGCATTGTGGACGTCCTGGACAACTACGCGTTCGTGCGTACCTCGGGCTACCTGGCCGGGCCGAATGACGTGTACGTCTCGATGGCCCAGATCAAGCGGTACGGGCTGCGCCGCGGCGACGCGGTGACCGGTGCGGTACGGGCCACCCGCGACGGTGACCAGCAGGGCGGCCGGCGGGACAAGTACAACCCGCTGGTGCGGTTGGACACCATCAACGGGATGGACCCGGAGGAGGCCCGGCGGCGTCCGGAGTTCTACAAGCTGACGCCGCTGTACCCGCAGGATCGGCTGCGGCTGGAGACCGAGCCGCACATGCTGACCACCCGGGTCATCGACCTGGTGATGCCGATCGGCAAGGGGCAGCGGGCGCTGATCGTCTCCCCACCCAAGATCGGGAAGACGATGGTGCTGCAGGCGATCGCCAACGCGATCACCCGCAACAACCCGGAGTGTCACCTCATGGTCGTGCTCGTCGACGAGCGCCCGGAGGAGGTCACCGACATGCAGCGCTCGGTCAAGGGTGAGGTGATCGCCTCCACCTTCGACCGGCCACCGTCGGACCACACCACCGTTTCGGAGTTGTCCATCGAGCGGGCCAAGCGCCTGGTCGAACTGGGCCACGACGTGGTGGTGCTGCTGGACTCGATCACCCGGTTGGGTCGGGCGTACAACAACGCCTCCCCGGCTTCCGGGCGCATCCTCTCCGGCGGTATCGACTCCACCGCCCTGTACCCGCCCAAGCGTTTCCTCGGCGCCGCCCGCAACATCGAAAACGGCGGCTCGCTGACCATCATCGCCACCGCGCTCGTGGAGACGGGCTCGACCGGTGACACGGTCATCTTCGAGGAGTTCAAGAGCACCGGCAACGCCGAGCTGCGCCTGGACCGCCGGACCGCGGAGAGGCGCATCTTCCCGGCGGTCGACATCGAGCCGTCCGGTACCCGCATGGAAGAACTGCTCCTCGCGCCGGACGAGCTGCCGCTGGTTCGCAAGCTGCGCCAGGCGCTGCACGGCGACCCGGCGCACGCCACCGAGAACCTGCTCGCCCAGCTGCGCAAGACGAGCAGCAACGCCGAGTTCCTGATGCGCCTTCGGGGTTAGGACCCGGTGGGCAGCAGCCGGGCCCGGCCCGCGGCGAGCTGGTAGTACATGCCGACGACGGCGCATGTCCCGGCGGCCACCGCGGCGGAGAGCACCGGCGACTCCCGCGGCAACTGCTCGACGGTACGCCGGATGTGCACCTCGACGATCTTGTCGATGTCGCCGTCCAGGTTCTGCGCGGCGGCCGCCCGTACGCTCGGCACGACGGCGTCCACGAGCGCGCCCACGTGACCCTCGGCGCGGGTACCCTCCTGCACCGCCTCGCGCGCCGCGAGCACCGCGCCGCACGAGTCGTGGCCGAGCACCACGACCAGCGGCGTATGCAGGATCGTCACCGCGTACTCGATGCTGCCCAGCACCTCCGTCCCGATCGTGTGGCCGGCGGTGCGGATCACGAACATGTCGCCGAGCCCTCGATCGAAGATTATCTCCGCGGCGAGCCGCGAGTCGGAACACCCGAAGATGACCGCGAAGGGCGCCTGCGCGTCGGCGAGCGCCGCGCGATGCTCGGCGTCCTGGTTGGGGTGGATTCGGGTACCGGTGATGAATCGCTCATTGCCCGCTCGCAATTCGGCCAGGGCCTGCTCGGGCGTCATATTTTTCGGGTACGTCATCGCGCTCCATTATCGCGTGCCACCGCGGTCGTGCCACCTAGGGGAACGCTCGCCGGGAATCCGGGAACGTACCGATGGCACCGGCGCCACGGACCGGCGCAGCATCGACATGTGGCGTACGTCGATCTCGGACCGCTCGCGCGCCGGCTGCGCCCGCAGACCGGACGGCTGCTCGGGGCGGGCTGGCAGGCGCTGCGCCACGGCCAGGTGCGCCGCTTCTGGTTCGGTCCGGCGTCAGCCGCGGCGGTGCTGATCCTGTCGAGGGTGGCCGCCACCGGCGCGGGCCAGGCGTTCCTGCAGCGCTGGGCCGTCATGCACGGTGACGAGAGCTGGTGGCGGACGCTCGCGAAGGTACCGCTGTCCGTGTTCGCGCCCACCCAACTGTTGCCTCTCGGCTTCGCGATGCTCCAGGTCTTCGTCGCGTTCGGCGTCGCGCAGGTGGTCATCGGCGCGCGCCGTACCCTCGCGATCGCGCTCGCCGGCCATGTCCTCGGCTCCTTCTCGCTGCGCCTGTGGGTGCTCGTCGGTTTGCCCGTCGGCCTGCCGGCCTGGTCCCTGCACCTGCCCGACACCGGGCCGTCGGTCGCGGTCATCGCGGTGGCGGCGTATCTCGCGGTCCGGCTGCGGGTGCGATGGCTGGCCGGGTTCCTCGTCGCGTACCACGTCGCGGAGTGGTTCGTGCTTCCGGGCATCGCGCAGCGGGAGCACCTGGTGGGCCTCGCTATCGGCGCGCTGACGGGTCTGATCGCCTTCTATCGCGAGGCGAGCCGCGCGGCGCGCCTCGAAGCTCGTCGCGAAGCTCGCCGCGCTGTTGCCGGTCGCGCTGTTGCCGGTCGCGCTGTTGCCGATCGGGCTCTTGCCGATCGCGCTCTTGCCCGACCGCCGCAGACTATGGCAACGTTAACATCACCTCGATCACTCGTACGCTGATTCGCACCGCACTTGCGCGTCTGGTCCGGCCACGCTGCCCCGCGGGCCGGGCGTTCGCCCATTTCTCCCAAGGGTTCCGTCCAGCGGTGAGAGGCACCCATGAAGAAGCTGCACCCGGCCGTCGAAGAGGCCGTCGACACCCTCGAACTCCCCGCCGTCACCCGCCGCCGGCTGCTCACCGGTACCGGCCTGGCCAGCACCTCGCTGGCCGCCACCGCGCTACTCAGCGCCTGCTCCAAGACGAAGACCGCGGCCAGCGGCGCGAGCGGGAGCTTCCCGAAGACGCCCAAGTGGAAGTTCGTCTTCGTCTGCCACGTCACCACCAACCCGTTCTTCACTCCGACCCAATACGGTGCGGCGGACGCCTGCGCCCTGCTGGGCACGCAGTTCCAGTGGACCGGCTCGCAGAACTCCATCGTCGCCGAGATGGTCAACGCGACCAACACCGCGATCAGCTCCAAGGCCGACGGCATCGCGCTCGCGGTCGTCGACAAGACCGCCTTCAAGACCCCGGTCGACCAGGCGCTCGACGCGGGCATCCCGGTCGTGTCGTACAACGCCGACGGCGCGCGCGAGGACCCGGGTACCAACCGGCTGGCCTACATCGGTCAGGGCCTGTACGACTCCGGGTACGCGCTGGGCCAGCGTGCCGTCCAGCAACTCAGCTCCGGCGGCGACGTGGCCGGGTTCATCGCCACGCCCGGGCAGCTCAACATCCAGCCCCGCATCGACGGCGCGCAGCAGGCCATCAAGGACTCCGGGAAGCCCATCAACTTCACCCCCATCGCCACCAACGCCGACGTCACGAAGGGACTGTCCATAATAGACGCCTACGTGCAGGGGCACCCGAACCTGGCCGGGTTGCTGGCGGTCGACGCCGGCTCCACCGAGTCGATCGGTCAGGTGGTCAAGAAGTACTCGATGCGCGGCAAGAACCTGAAGGTGGCCGGCGGTTTCGACCTGATCCCCGAGACGCTCGCGTCGGTGAAGAGCGGGGACCTCGACTACACCATCGACCAGCAGCCGTACCTGCAGGGCTTCCTGCCGGTGTTCGCGCTGTACCTGTACAAGCTCAGTGGCGGGCTGATCTCGCCCTGCCAGACCAATACCGGCCTGCTGTTCGTCACGAAGGACAACGTGGGTCCGTACCAGACGACCCAGACCCGGTACGAGGGCTCCAGCACGGCACAGAAGCTGGTACCGCGCTCCGGCGCCATTGCACACGCATGAGCGGGCTAGCTGGCGCTCGCTCCGCTCGCACGACCGGGGTTGCCCGTACCGTCGGCGACGCCTTCCTGCGCCGCAGGGAGGCGAGCGTCCTGCTGGTGGCGATCGCGATGGTGGTCTACTTCCAGGCGTCCCAGTCGACCTTTCTGACGCACAGCAACCTCGTCAACCTCGCCCAAGCCACGGCGCCGACCGCGATCGTCGCGGTCGGCATCGTGCTGCTGCTCGTCAGCGGCGAGATCGACCTCTCCGTCGGCATGGTCTTCGCGCTCGCACCGTTTCTGATGCACTACGCCGTGGACTTCTACGGCGTACCGGTGATCCCGGCGATCCTGCTCGCGATGCTCGCCGCCGCCGGCATCGGCTTCATCAACGGCTTCATCACCGTCAAGTTGCGGGTACCGTCGTTCGTCACCACGCTCGGCACGTTCTACGCGCTGCAGGGCGTGGTGCTGACCACCTCGCACGCGTACCCGGCGCAGATACCGGCCGGCGCCGAGGGGACCATCCGGACCTGGCTCGGCTCGGGAGACTGGGCGGAGCTGGGCTGGGGCCTGCTGATCGTGGTCGCCTTCCACGTGGTGCTCACCCGTACCCGCTGGGGCCTGCACACCATTTCGGTGGGCGGGAACCTGCTGGGCGCGACCGAGGCGGGCATCCGTGCCCACCGCGTCAAGATAGGCAACTTCGTCATCACCAGCGTGCTCGGTTCGTTCGCCGGCATCATGGAGGCGTTCCGGGTACACACGATCGACCCGAACCTCGGCGGCGGTACCGGCATCACGTTCACCGCCATCTCCGCGGCGGTCATCGGCGGCACCGCGCTCGCCGGCGGCTCGGGTACCGTCATCGGCGCCTTCCTCGGCTCGCTGGTCCTCGCCGAGCTGCAGGACGGGTTCAACCTGATCGGGATCAGCGCCAACCCGTTCTTCCTCATCCTCGGCGCCGCCATCCTCATCTCGATGATCGCCAACCAGTACCTGTCCCGCCTGCGCCGCGCCGGGAGGACGTGATGTCCGAGGACATGATGCGCGAGGCCGTCGCGCGCGAGGACGTGAGGTCCGAAGTGGACGGTGACGTGCTGCGCGTGGAGCACATCGCCAAAAGGTTCGGTGCGCTGACCGCGCTCGCCGACGTGAACCTGCGGCTGGGCCCCGGCGAGGTGCTCGGCCTCATCGGCGACAACGGCGCGGGCAAGTCCACCCTCGTGAAGATCATCTGCGGCTTCCACCAGCCCGACGCGGGCAGCATCTTCATCAACGGGGAACGGGTCGCGCTGCACAGCGTCGACGACGCGCGGGCCCGGGGCATCGACACCGTGTACCAGGACCTCGCGCTCATCAACGAGCTGAGCGTGTACCACAACATCTTCCTCAACCGGGAGCGGGTGCGCTGGCCGCTGCTGAACAACCGGCTGATGCGCCGGCTCGCCGCCGAGTACCTCGCCGCGATGGGCATCGACATCCCGGACGTACGCATGGAGGTCGCCAAGCTCTCCGGCGGGCAGCGCCAGGCGATCGCGATCGCCCGGTCGGTCTACTCCGACGCGAAGATCCTGCTGCTGGACGAGCCGCTCGCGGCGATGGGCGCGAAGGAGGGCGCGCTGATCCTGGATCTGGTGCGCGACCTGAAGGCGAAGCGGATGGTATCGATCATCATCATCGCGCACAACTACGCCCAACTGCTGGAGGTCTGCGACCGCGTCAACGTGTTGCAACACGGCCGGATCACCCTGGACCGGCCGGCCGCCCAGACCTCGGTGCCGGAGCTGACCGAGCTGATGGTCGCCGAGTACCGCAGCCGGCGCGGCTAACCGGCCAGGCCCGTTTGGTCGCCCAGGCCGGGGACGATGTCGCCCAGGGCGAACGTGACTGGGCGGTCCAGCTGTTCGAACGTGCACGAGCGCGGGGCGCGGTCCGGGCGCCAGCGGGAGAACTGAGCGGTGTGCCGGAACCGGGTGCCCTCCATGTGGTCGTAGCGGACCTCCACCACCCGTTCCGGGCGCAGCGGCGTGAACGACAGGTCCTTGCCCGGGTTCCAGCGGGAGTACTCCGACCCGCGCCGGGGCGGCAGCTCGGCGGCGAGCTTCGCCCAGTTCCAGGGGTGCCCGTCGAAGGTGGTCACCAGCGGCTGCAGCTCGGTGAACAGCTCCCGGCGCCGCTGCATCGGGAACGCGCCGACGACGCCGACCGAGGCGAGCGTACCGTCCTCTGTGTACAGTCCTAACAGGAGCGAGCCGATCGCGTCCGGTGCGGCCTTGTGCGTACGGTAGCCGGCGAGCACGCAGTCCGCCGTACGCGCGTGCTTGATTTTGAACATGACCCGCCGGTCCGGTTGGTACGTGCCGTCCAGCGGCTTGGCCACCACGCCGTCGAGCCCGGCCCCCTCGAAGCGCTCGAACCACTCCCGGGCGAGCACCGGATCGGTGGTGGCGGGCGTCGTGTGTACCGGCGGGCGGGCCTCGCGCAGCGCGTCGACCAGCAGCGCGCGGCGGGTCGCGAACGGCTGCTCGGTGAGGTCGTCATCGCCGAGCGCGAGCAGGTCGAAGGCGATGAAGGCGGCCGGGGTCTGCCGCGCGAGCAGGTTCACCCGGGACGCGGCCGGGTGCAGCCGCAACTGGAGCGCCTCGAAGTCCAGGCCGCGCCCGGTGGCCAGGACGATCTCGCCGTCCACGACGCAGCGCCGCGGCAGTTCGGTCCGGAACGCCTCGACCAGCTCCGGGAAGTACCGCGTCATCGGCCGCTCGTTGCGGCTGCCGATCTCGATCTCCGCGCCGTCCCGGAAGACGATGGAGCGGAACCCGTCCCACTTCGGCTCGTACGACGCGCCGGGCGGGATCTCCGGCACCAGCTTGGCGAGCATCGGCGAGACGGGCGGCATGACCGGCAGGTGCATGGTCACACCGCATGCCCCGCGGGTACCCGCTCCTGTACGGGTGGCGGTGGCGGCGGGGTACCGTCGCCGAACGGGCGCCCGCCCAGCGCCTCCCGGCCGTGCGGGGTGAGCCAGCCGGACAGGTCCGGTCCGGCGGGGACGATCCCGGTCGGGTTGATGTCCCGGTGCACCAGGTAGTAGTGGCGCTTGATGTGGTCGAAGTCCACGGTGTCCCCGAAGCCGGGCGTCTGGTACAGGTCCCGCGCGTACGCCCACAGCACCGGCAGCTCGGTGAGCTTCTGCCGGTTGCACTTGAAGTGTCCATTGTAGACGGCGTCGAACCGGACGAGCGTGGTGAACAGCCGGATGTCCGCCTCGGTGATCGCGTCGCCGACCAGGTACCGGCGGCCGGCCAGGTGTTCGGCCAGCCAGTCCAACCGCTCGAACAGGCGCTCGTACGCGGTCTCGTACGCCTCCTGGCTGCCGGCGAAGCCGCACTGGTACACGCCGTTGTTGACGTCGGCGTAGACCACCCGGTTGATCGCGTCGATCTCGTCGCGCAGGTGCTCCGGGTACAGGTCGGGCGCGCCGGGCCGCTGGTACGCCCGCCACTGCGTCGAGAGGTCCAGCGTGATCTGCGCGTAGTCGTTGGTGACGACCTGGCCGGTCGGCACGTCCACGATCGCCGGTACCGTGATGCCCCGCTCGTATCCGGGGAACCGCGCGAAGTACGCCTCCTGCAGCCGCTCGATGCCGAGCACCGGGTCGCGCGCGCCCGGATCGAGGTCGAACGTCCAACTCCGGGCGTCGTGCGTCGGCCCGGCCACGGCGAGCGAGAGCGCGCTTTCCAGGCCGAGCAGGCGGCGCACGATGACGGCCCGGCTCGCCCACGGGCAGGCGCGACTGATCACCAATCGGTACCGGTCCGGCTCCACCGGGTAGCCGTCCCGCCCGTCCGCGGTGATGCGGGTGGCGATGTAGCGCTGGTCCCGGTTGTACTCCCCCGCCTCAACGTAGCTCACCGGGCCATTCTCCCCCGGCCACGCCGAAGCCGGCGCGGCGGCTACCCGATCCACCAAAATCGCTCGTTAGTCCACTGTGGACACTACGGTGCCTGGAGCACGGCGACCGGGCAGGAGGCGTGGTGCAGCACGGCGTGGCTGACCGCGCCGAGCCGCCGGCCGGGCAGCAGGCCGGTACCGCGCGCACCGACGACGAGCAGCTGGGCGTGGGTACTCGCCTCGACGAGGGTACGGCCGGGGCGGCCCCACTCGAGCGCGGTGCGTACGGATACCCCCGGGTGCTCGGCACGGCACGCCGCGACCGCCTCGGCGAGCAGCCGCTCGTGCTCCTTCTCGTCGAGCGCGACGTCGTACACGAGGAAGTCGCTGGGGCCGGCCAGGATCGGCCCGTGCCACGCGTGTACCGCGAGCACGCCGGTGCCGCGCAGTCGCGCCTCCGCGAACGCGAAGCCGACCACGGCCGCCCCGGCCGGCGAGGCGTCCACGCCGACCACCACCTCACCCTCCCCGGGCGACTCGCCCCGCGTCACGATGGCGGGGCACGCCGCGTGCGCCGCGACCTTCGTCGCCACCGAGCCGAGCAGGAGTTCGGGGAAGCCGCCGCGGCCCCGGTGCCCGAGCACGAGCAGCTCCGCATCGACTGACTCGCGGATCAGGACCGCGGCCGGGTCGCCGGCGACCACCTCCCCCGACATGTCGACGGCGCCGGCCGCCGCCGCGCGGTCCAACCCGGAGCGCAGCGCCGCCTCCGGATCGGTGAGCAGCTCCTCCACGATCGTGCCGGTCGGGTGCGTGTTCACCCACGCCGGGTGGCGCGCCCAGCTGTCGGCGTGCACCACGCGCAGCGGCCGCGCCCGCCGCGCCGCCTCGCTCACCGCCAGATCGACGGCGGCCAGGCTGGGCGGGGAGCCGTCGACCGCGACAACGACGGGACCGGTCATGACCCGCCTCCATACCCGGCCCGGGCCCGGCCATGCGGTCCCACAGAGTGTCGCCTCAGAGTGTCGCCTCAGAGTGTCGCTTCAGGGCGTCGTGGAGGTCCGGACGAAGGTCATGTTGTAGAAGCTGCCATCCTGCTCGAACGTGTCGCCGGAACAGGTGTAGTGCGACGATTCGAGACTGCCGCTCAGCGTGCCGCTGTTGTTCACCCTGCCGTTGCGCAGCAACTGCCAGCTTCCGTGCGCGACGACGTCCGTGCTGTAGATCATGCCGCCGCTGGTGCGGATGTGGCTGGTGATCGTGCCGCGCACGACATGCTTCCAGAGCACCCCCTTCACCGTGGCGGTCATCGGCGTCAACGTGTCGTAGTCGGTGCTGGACCTGCCGTCCGCGGTCACGGTAGAGGTGGCGCCGCCCGGGCCGGTGAAGAGCGTGTCGATATTGTCGATCTTGTTGGTGATCTGGTAGCTCGTCTGGCGCCACCGGCCGACCAGGCACGGATCCACGCTCGACGAGGGACTCGGCGACGGGCTCGGCGGGCCTGAGCGCGCCGTGCTGCCGCCGGCCTTGCCGGTCGCGCCGGCCAAGGACGCCGGGAGGCCGCGGTGCCCGCCGCCACCCAGCAGCAGGCCGGCCACCACCGCCGCGAGGAGGACCACCGCCGCCGCGGCCGCCGCGATCAGGTGCCGCGTCCGCACCCTCGTCAATGGGGGTACGGGTATCGGCGCGGCCGGCGGCCAGGACGCCGGGACATCGGGCGCGGGTACGGCACCGGTCGCGAGGCTGCCCTCGGCGACGACCACCTCCGGCTGGTCGATGACGGTCGGCGCGATCTCCAGCGCGCGGTGCAGCAGCGTGCCGATCAGCGGCATGCGGCTCGCCCCGCCGACGAGGAACAGTCCGGCGATCGAATCCTTGCCCTGCCCGGTCGCGCGCAGCACCGAGCGGGTCGCCGCGACCGTACGGTCCAGGGTCGGGCGGGCCAACTCCTCGAGCTGGTCGCGACCGAGCGGCACCTCCTCGTCGAAGAGCGGTACGTGCAGCATCGTCGTCGTGGCGCGGGAGAGCATCTCCTTGCCGCCGCGTACGCCGTCCCACAGCAGCCGGGCCGCCCGCCGGTCGCCGGGCGTCTGCGGGCTGGCCAGCCGGCGCCACAGTGCTGTGTCGCGAGCCGTGAACGTGGCGGCCAGGTAGGCGACGACCGCGGCGTCGATGTCGGTACCGCCGGCGTCGGGCAGGCCCTGCGAGTCCACCACCTCGAAGCCGTCCGGCGTGCTGCGTACCACGGACACGTCGAAGGTACCGGCGCCGAGGTCGTAGACGACGACGCACTTGCCAACCGGTACCCGCGCACCGGCCAGGCGCGCGAAGTAGCTGGCTGCGGCGGCTGGTTCCGGTACCAGATCGGTGTGTGAAAAGACCTGAAGGGCGGCGGCCCGCAACCGCTCCCGGCGCGCGCCCGCCCACGACGCCGGGTAGGTCAGCACCGGCTCGCCCACCGCGCCGCCGGCGACCCGCGTCGCCTCGGCCGCGACGCGGCGCAGCACGGCGGCGATGACCTCCTCGACCGGCACCTCCATCGCGCCCAGCAGGAGGGTCTCCTCGTCGATGTGGCGCTTCGGGTTGGGTTCGAGACCGGCCGGGTTGGCCATGCCGGCGTGCCACGCGTCCCGGCCGACGAGCAGGTGGCCGGTGGCGTCGGCGCAGACGGCCGACGGCAGTAGCGGCGAACCGTCGAACACGAGCGGCCGGGCGCCGCGCTCGGGCAGGTGGAGTACGGCGACGGTGTTGGACGTGCCGAAGTCGATGCCCAGCCGTGCCCGATCCACCGCCACGCATACACCCTACGACCCGGCCGCTATCCGCTGGCTCATGCGGCGGTGCCGTCAAGTGCGGCGAGCAGATCCGGCAGCCTGTCGAGCGCTCTTGCCCCCGCGATCGGGTCGGTGTAGTCGCGGGAGTGCACGATCTGCCCGTCTCGTATGGTCATGACGAGCACGAACCCCAGGGTGAACGGCTTGCCGCTGGCGACCATCTGACCGTGCAGCTCAACTTCGACGATGACGACAGCGGGGTCGGTGGTCTCGTGGATCACCACTGAACCGAGGCCGGTGTATCGCCGCACCGCGGCTCCGGCCGCGAACCGGGCGCGCAACTCTTCTCGCGTGGTCTCGATGCGGCTCGGGTACAGCGATGGTGCCGCGAAGGGCATCTCGATGACGACGTGCTCGGCGTAGCAGTCGGCGATGTCTTCGGGATGCCCGCCGACGGTTGCCTGGAGGAATCGCTCGACGGTGGTACGGGCGGTGGCTGGGTCTGCAGGCACGCTGGACCGGCC
>JBPYFB010000110.1:0-5516 GCA_051986465.1 Rugosimonospora sp. | reverse complement strand
CGGTCGATCGGGAGCCTCTGCTGGCGGTGAAAGGACATCGCCGTTCGGAACGCGGTGGCGGCCTCGCCATGCCGTCGCATGTTCATCAGCGTGACGCCCTCGTTGTACCAGACGGACACCAACTCGGGATCCAGTTCACGTGCGCGGTGGAATCGCTCCAGCGCCGCTTCCGGCCCGACGGCGACCTCCGCGCTGATCGCCGAGTCGATCCACAGGTCGACCTGATCCGGGTGAGCGGCCAGCACTCGATCGAAGAGCGCCAGCGCGCCCGTGTGGTCCTGCCGTTCCATCCGCGCGTACGCCTCCGCGACGATGCGGGACTCCTCAACCGTGATCGCCTCGATCGGCACCGAGAACTCTCCCGCCACGGCGCCCAGCTGGTCCGCCCTGCGTCGTGCGTCTATTCCCTCACGGAAGCGACTCAGGCCGAGCAGGGTCGTCGACAGGTCCAGCCACGCCACCCCGTCATCCGGTGCGAGCGTCGTGCACCGCTGGAAGGCGGTGGCCGCCTCCGCCCAACGGTCGGTCCGGAACAGAGCGACGCCTCGCAGGTAATGGCCGTTGGCCACGTCCGGTTCCAGTTCCAGGGCGCGGTCAGCAAGCTCCAGCGCCGCACCGGCGTCCCCGTGCTCGAGCCGGAATATCGTGGCATTGCGCAGCGGCGTACCCAGGGCCGGGTTGGCGGAGATCGCACGCTCGTGTGCCACGCCTGCCCGCTCGTCGTCTCCGGCCGCGGAGTAGATCGAGGCCAGGGTGGTCCAGGCCCAGGCGTCCGCGGGCTGGATCTCCAGAGCCCGCTCGTAAAGGGCGCGAGCCATCTCGGCCTCGCCCTGACCGTGGCAGATGTCAGCGAGCGCCCGGGCCGCGAACCAGTTGCCGGGGTCCGTTCCCGCGGCCATCAGGGCGGGGCCGGCCTGGTCGGGATTGCTGTCGAGATTGTCCAGCGCGAACGCGAGCGCCGCCCACGACTGTGCCTCTGTCGACCGGCCGAGCGCTTCGAGGGCGCGAGCGCGGACCACGACGGGTCCGAATTCCGAGGGATCGAGGGCCAGCGCCGCATCGCTGACGTCAATCGCCTCGGACTGCCGGCCGAGTCGATGCAGGCACACCGCCAGCTCCGCGTGTAGCGCGGCATTGAACTCATCGGACGCGATGGCGCGCCGCAGAACCGTCGACGCCTCCTCGTCGCGGCCCGCCACGGCCAACGCGTGGCCGAGCAGAGCCACCGTGGCCGCGTTGTCGCCATCCAGCTCGACGGCTCGTTCACAGACTCGGACGGCCGCGTCGACCGTTCCCGACCGCAATCGACAACGCGCCAGCGACCGCCATCCGGCGATGTGTTCTGGCACGGCGGCCACCAACCGTTCGTAGGCGGCGATGGCGGCATCGAACTCACCGAGTAGTTCCCGGCAACAACCCTCGACGAAATGGTCGTCGGGATGGCCCGGTTCCATCCGTACGGCAACCGCGAGACTGGCCAGCGCCTCGGACGGCCGGTGCAGCGCGAGGAACGCGGCCGCCTGACTACGACGATCCTGCGCCGACGTGGCCTCCGCCTCAACGACGCGGCGATAGACGGAGCCGGCCTCGCGGTGGCGTCCCAACCGGCCGAGGACCGCCGCCTCGTTGCCCAGCGCGGTCAGGAGACCACCGGCATTGGCGGCGCTAGCCGCCCGGAAGTCGTCGATCGCCCCGGTGGCGTCGCCGAGGTCCGCCCGGCAGGCGCCCCTGCGTATCAGGGCCAGGTCCCATTCGGGCGCGATGGCCAGCACCCGCCCGTAGATCTCCTTTGCCTCGCTGTTCCGCCCGACAGCTCGAAGCCGATCGCCGATGCCCATCATGACCTCGAGGAACTCGTCGGGGACGTCCGCACTGTCCTGCTCGAAGGCGGCGCGGGCCTCCTCCTCACGGCCCAACACCCCGGCCGCGTACCCGCGCCACAGCCGCGCCCGGACGTCATCCGGCGCCAGCGCCACGGCGCGCCCGAACGCCTCGTACGCGTTCTGCGTCTGACCCAACTCGAGCAGAGCCATCCCCTTGTTGTGCCAGGCCCCTTGCGAC
This sequence comes from Rugosimonospora sp., assembly GCA_051986465.1. Classification (GTDB taxonomy): domain Bacteria; phylum Actinomycetota; class Actinomycetes; order Mycobacteriales; family Micromonosporaceae; genus DATEJJ01. The sequence continues at coordinate 3,455 of JBPYFB010000110.1, read as the reverse complement.
GACGGATCCACCGCCAGCACGCCGTCGAAGCAGTCCACGGCCGCCCGGCGGTCCCCGAGATCCTTGTAAGCCAGGCCCATGTCGAACAAGGTGACCGCTCGATGATCGGCACCGTCGAGCGCGAGCAACCGCTGCAGAGCCGCCAGTGCCTCGGCCGGTCGACCGGCAGAGCTGAGCGCCCGCGCAACGCCTTGCCATGCGGCCGGAACCACCGGATCGAGGTCGATGACCGCTCGATAACGCCGTACGGCCTCGTCGAACCGTGACGAACGCAGCGAAGCAGCGGCCCGCTCGAGACCGATCTCCACGCTCGGTGGTGACGTCACGGCAGCAGTATCACCACGCCGCAGCGCCGCAGGCGAGAGATCGGTCGGTGTTCGGACGCCGGCCGAGACATCGCCGTGAGCGGTCGTGTACGTCGTTGGGTCGCGGTATTTGTCCATCCATCGCCTTGAGACCTAAGTCCGGCGGCCCCGCGCGGCGTAGTCCAGTCGCACGGCCCCCGTTTACCCCCCGAAACCCTGTGCAAGGATGACAAGCCGGTCCAGCAGCGGATTGCCGCTGGCGCTATCAGGGTCGGCACCGGCACCGTCCGAACGACGACCGCTGCTCAGCGGTCGGGCCCGCAACGGGATGAGGGACCGTCGACGTCGAGGAACACGAACGGACGCTGCGCCAAGTGGGACATCACCGCCACCGTACTGACGCCGACTCCGTCCAGCGACCCACTCGCATCTGCACACTGCGCAACGAGCACCTCAGGCCAGCGTGTACCGGGAGCGCAGCACCCGTCGCGCAAGGCGACGGAGGTACGGGCCGTCCCCCGCGGTGGACAAGGGACGGCCCGCCCTCAGTGACTACCCAGTTGGGGCGGTACGAACGTCGCGTACGTGCACCGCGACGGCGATGAGGATGACCGCGCAGCCGGCAAGCGCCGCGACGGTCAGCCGTTCCCGCAGGATGGCGATCGCCATGATCGCTGCGGTTACCGGTTCGAGGAGTGCCACCAGCGACGCCGTGGTTGCGGACACCGACCGCAGCGCGGCGAAGAACAGGCGGTATGCCACGGCGGTGGGCACGACACCGAGATAAGCCAGCAGCATCGCCGCCCGCAGGGGATCGGCCACCGGTGCCAGTCCCGTCGACACCGCCAACGGCAGCAGGCATACGGCACCGATACCGAATCCGACGGCCGCGGTATAACTCGGGTCTTCGGTGCTTCCTGTTGCCCGCTGCACTACCGTGACCGCGGCGTATCCGGTCGCCGACAGCACCGCCCATCCGATCCCGAGCAACGCCCGCACGCCTGCGGTACCTGGCCGGCTCTCGCCGAGCACCAGGATCGCCAGACCCACCAGCGCGACCGCGAGTGCGGCGTACCGGTCCGGGCGCAGCCGTTCGCCCAGGATCATCCGCGAGGCCACGGCGATGAGCACTGGTCCCAGGCCGAGGGTCACCACCGTTGCGACAGACACCCCAGCCAGCGCCACCGCCGCGAAGTACGCGGTCTGATACACCGCGAGCCCCGCGCCGATGGCAGCCAGGCGCAGCCACGCCCTTCCGCCGTTCACCCGCGCTGCGGCGGCGCCGCGCCGGGCGCCCAGATGACGGACTGTCACCAACGCCGTGACGCCGATAACGAAACGCCACCAGGAGACCGCAACCGGGCTGAGCCCAGCACTGCGATACAACCCAGCGGCGACAACGCCTCCGGTGCCCCATGCGATGGCAGCAATCGCTACGTAAAGGACACCACGCCGCGGCGTGGTGCTCTGAACATCCATACTTGTCGTCTCCTCCTGTGGTCGCCTCCCGGTCTCGTCTGGACGCGGACAGCAACCGCCCACCGACGCGCGACGTCGGCGGGCTGCAGGATCACACCGCCCGCGTCAGCGGGCGGGTGGAGGAGACATCAGGTAGGACATGGCGGGAGACTACACCGAATTGCCCAACTTGGTGATCAGATTGGTGCTCAACGGGTGTCGCCACTGACGCGGAGTCAGGCGCACCCGTCAGCCGTACTCGTGCACGCGGCCCGCCACCCGGTCCCATCACTGGGCACTCACGACAGACGCGATAACGGATCATCAATCAAACCCTTGGGGACACGCTTCGGCAACGATGCGGTCGGCTCGTTGGCGTCGGCCTGTCTGGGTAGGCGCGGCGTTGAGCTGGGCGGTCCCGGCTACGCTGGGTCGTACCCGAGGTATCCGGCGTTGAGAAGGGCGATACCGGCGCTGTGTGGAAGGCGTCCTGTTGGCCTTCGAAGGCGGATGCCGCCCGGCCGGAGATCAGGTCAAATGGGTGCCCCATCACGGGCCCTTCCGTGAAGGACTGACACTCGGCCCGATGCGGCACCAACTGCGCGCGGCTGCACGTGCCGTACGGGTGGCAGGCCCGTGTGGAGATCGCCTCCCGGACCGCCCGCACCTGCTTTCCGGTTGACTGCCGATCCGTGTTCGCGGGCCAATCACCATACTGGACGGACATGCTCTTCGGTATGAGCCAACCGACCGCGGTGCCCGTATACGTCCAAATGCCGACGGGTGATGTCCGCAAGCTGGAGGCGACACCGCAGGCTGACCCTGGCGACGGTGAATCCGGAAGGCAGACGCCGGGCGGCAGCGGAATGATCCCTGCGCCGCCAGTCGGCTTGCGATTGACGTCAGCGACAGTCCGTGACGGTTGGGCGTTGCTGCCGATCGGTCGCGATGGTGGTGGCAACCGCTTGTCTCGACCGCGTTGCCTCGGCGGTTGATGCCGTGACTGGCGTGTGCGGGCTTGGTGTCTCTTGGCTGCTTCCCCTTCTCGCATTTGATCGGGGTGCCTGCCATCATGGGTCAACTGTGATTACCTGCCGGGTGCAGTCGTGAGGGTTGAGGTTATCGTGCGTAGCAAGGTTGTGAGCGTGACGCCGAAGAAGGCTGCCGAGTTTTTGGAGCGCAACACCGCGAACCGGCCGTTGTCGAGGCGGACGGTGCGGGAGTTCGCGGATGCGATGCGGCGGGGTGAGTGGCGGGTCACTCATCAGGGCATCGCGTTTGACACCAGTGGGGCGTTGGTGGATGGGCAGCATCGGCTGGCGGCGATTGTGGAAGCGGATGTACCGGTGGAGCTGACGGTCTTCACTGAGGTTCCGGTGGGCGCCTTCGATGTGCTGGATACGGGTAAGCGGCGCAACGCCGCGGACGTGTTGGCGATCGAGGGGGAGAGGTCCGCGGTGCTGCTGGCCGCGATGGTACGCACGGTGTGGCTGTACGAGCATCGGCCGGAGTTGAACTGGTCGGGTGGCGATGCTGGAGTCAGCAACCATCAGATCGTGCAGACGTTGGAGGAGCACCCGAAGTTGCGGGACTTCGTGGGAGTGGGGGAGCAGATCGCAACCGCCACCGGCATGATCAAGAGCGCGGCCGGGGCGGCGAGCTACCTGGTCGGCCAGGCGAGCAAGCGGGACC
>JBPYFB010000109.1:0-8071 GCA_051986465.1 Rugosimonospora sp. | reverse complement strand
TGCGGTGTCAATGAATTCCCGGAAGGCTTGCGAAAGTTCGATCTCGACGAGCCGAGGCGAGAGCTTCAGCGTTCCACCTGGCCAACCCGCCTCCCGATCGAAAGAGGATCGAGGCACGTTGATCGATCCGCCGGCAGACTAGTCAGGATCGGAGCACGTCAGGGCAGAACTTCCGGAAATCTTCCGAAACTTTGATCATGTTCTGGAGGCTCCATGGTGGGCGGCCGACTTGAACTTGATAACGGCACCCGTTTTCGTTAAGGTGGCCATGACAGACAAACTCGTCCCGGAGGCTCTCCGTGCCAGCGACCGCCACACCGGACCCGGTTCGGTGCCGCACGTTCCGGCGCGTCGCGCTCGGCCTGATGGTCGCCGCGGTGGCCCTGGCCGGCTGCGCCACCAAGCCGAGCGCGCTGACCGACCCGTCGGGCCATACCTTGATCAGCGTGGTGGCCACCGAGAACTTCTGGGGCAGCCTGGCCGAGCAGCTCGGGGGCGGGCGCGCCAAGGTGACGAGCATCATCAACAACCCGGACGCCGATCCGCACGACTACGAGCCGACCGCGGCGGACGGCCGGGCGATCAGCAGGGCGCAGCTAGTGATCATCAACGGGGTCGGGTACGACCCGTGGGCCACCCAGCTCGCCGCCGCGAATCCGTCCGGCAGCCGCACGGTGCTGACCGTCGGCGCGCTCGTCGGCGCGAAGGACGGCGACAACCCGCACCGCTGGTACAACCCGGCCGACGTGCGGGCGGTGATCGACCAGATCACGGCCGACTACCAGAAGATCGACCCGGCCCAGGCGGAGTTCTTCACCAGCCAGCACGACGCCGTCCTCAACTCCAACCTCAGTGAGTACTTCGGCCTGATCGGCCAGATCAAGACGAGCTACGCCGGCACGCCGGTGGGCGCTTCTGAGTCGATCTTTGCGATGCTGGCGCCGGCGTTGGGGCTGAACCTGCTGACCCCGCCGGGCTTCCTCAAGGCGATCAGCGAGGGCACCGACCCGACCGCCGCGGACAAGGCCACCATCGACGCGCAGATCAAAACCAAGCAGATCAAGGTGTACGTGTACAACAGCCAGAACGCGACCCCTGACGTACAGGCGCAGGTCGACGCGGCGAAGGCGGCGGGGATCCCGGTCACCGCGATCACCGAGACCCTCACCCCGGCCGGCGCCTCGTTCCAGGACTGGCAGGTGGCCCAGCTCACCGCGCTCAAGCGGGCGCTGGGTCAGAGCACCGGAGACTGATCGGAGTACCGCATGTCCAGCACCTCTGTCGACATCGCCGATATGCGCGCCGAGCACGCGGAGCCGGTACCCCTCGTGCGGGTCGAGCGCGCCGCCGCCGTGCTGGGCGGCCGTACGGTCTGGTCGGGGGTTGACGCGACCGTCCGCGCTGGCGAGTTCGTGGCCATCCTCGGCCCGAACGGGGTCGGCAAGTCCACGCTACTGAAGGCGATCCTCGGGCTCGTACCGCTGGCCGAGGGCGAGGTGCGCCGGGTGTCCCGGCAGGAGATCGGGTACCTGCCGCAGCGCCGCAGCTTCGACACTTCGCTGCGGATCCGCGGGGTGGACGTGGTACGGCTGGGGCTGGACGGCGACCGGTGGGGCGTACCCCTTCCCGGTCGCGCGCGCTCTGCCCGCCAGCGGGTACGCGAGGTGGTCGAGCTGGTGGGCGCCGCCGGGTACGCGCACCGGCCGATCGGTCAGCTCTCCGGTGGCGAGCAGCAGCGGCTGCTCATCGCGCAGGCGCTGGCTCGCCGTCCGCGACTGCTGCTGCTCGACGAGCCGCTGGACTCGCTGGACCTACCCAACCAGGCCGCGGTCGCGGCGCTCATCGGCCGGATCGCCCGTACCGAGAACGTGGCCGTGATGATCGTCGCGCACGACGTGAACCCGATCCTGACCCACCTCGACCGGGTCATCTACCTCGGTGCCGGCGGTGCCGTCTCGGGTAGCCCGCGCGAGGTCATCACCGCCGAGACGCTGACCCGGCTGTACAACACCCCGGTGGAGGTACTGTCCACATCGGACGGACGCCTCGTCGTGGTGGGGCAGCCCGAGGCGCCCGCGCACCACAGCGACCGGCATGGCGATACCGGATGACCGGGGTTTTCTCCTGGAACCTGCTGGCCGACATCCGCGACATGTGGTCGTACGCCAGCATGGTCAGCGCGTTCCGGGCCGGCACCATCGTCGCCGTCCTCGCCGCGCTGATCGGCTGGTTCATGGTGTTGCGCCGGCAGAGCTTCGCCGGCCACACCCTGGCGCTCGTCGGCTTCCCCGGCGCCGCCGCCGCGGTCTACCTCGGCATCAGCCTGGCGTACGGGTACTTCGCGTTCTGTCTCGCCGCCGCCGTGGTCATCGCCGCCCTGCCGCAGCGGGCCGGCCGCGCATCCGGCGACCAGTCCGGCGTCATCGGCACCGTACAGTCCTTCGCCCTCGCCGCGGGGATGCTCTTTGTCGGCCTGTACAAGGGATTCCTCAACGGCGCCAACGCGCTGCTGTTCGGCAACGCGCTGGCCATCACCGCCAACCAGGTCACCATCCTCGCCGCCGTCGCGGTGGTCGCCCTGGCCGTGCTCGGGGTGATCGGGCGGCCGCTGCTGTTCGCCTCCATCGACACCGACGTCGCCCGGGCGCACGGGGTACCCACCCGGGCCCTGGACACCGCGTTCCTGCTGCTGCTGGCGGCGACCGCCGCGGAGGTCAGCCAGATCACCGGCGCGCTGCTCGTCCTGGCGCTGCTCGTACTGCCGCCGGCGACCGCTCAACTGATCACCCCGAGGCCGGGGCGTGGCCTGGCCCTGTCGGTGGCGCTGGCGCTGGTGAGTGTCTGGGTGACGCTGTTCATCGCGTACTACTCCAGGTACCCGTTCGGGTTCTGGCTGACCACCGTCGCGTTCGGGCTCTACGCGGTCACGTACGCGGCGACACTGGTACGCGCACGGCTGGGCCAGCGCGCCGCGCGAGCCGTACCCGTGGGAGCGTGAGCCGTGTTCGCCCACCCGTTCATGCAGTACGCGTTCCTCGCCGGTACCGCCGTCGCACTCGCCGCCGGCCTCGTCGGGTACTTCCTGGTGCTGCGCGCCCAGGTGTTCACCGCCGACGCGCTGTCCCATGTCGCCTTCACCGGCGCGCTGGCGGCGCTCGCCGCCGGGCTGGACGCCCGCGTCGGCCTGTTCGCCGTCACGATGCTCGTCGCGTTGGGCATGGGCGGCCTCGGCCGCCGGGCCCGCCCCGACGACGTCGTTATCGGTGGCGTCTTCGCCTGGGTTCTCGGCCTGGGTGTGTTCTTTCTGACGCTCTACACGACGAGGCGCTCCGGCGCGGGCAACGGTTCGGCCAGCGTCACGGTGCTGTTCGGCTCCATCTTCGGCCTGTCGGCGGGGCGCGCGGTGGTGACCGCCGTGATCGCGGCTGTCGTCACCGTCGCGCTGCTCGCCATCGCCCGGCCGCTGCTGTTCGCCAGTATCGACGAGCAGGTCGCCGCCGCCCGCGGGGTACCGGTACGCCTGCTCGGATTCGGCTTCCTGGTGCTGGTCGCCGGTACCACCGCGGAGGCCACCCAGGTGGTCGGGGCGCTGCTCATCCTCGGCCTGCTCGCCGCGCCGGCCGGCGCCGCCTTGCGACTGACCAGCAACCCGTGGCGCGGCTTCGCGCTGTCCGCCGCGATCGCGGTGGGCAGCGTCTGGCTCGGCCTGACCGCGAGCTACCTCGTTCCGAAGATGCCGCCCAGCTTCGGCATCCTCGCGGTGGCCACGCTCACCTACCTCGTCGCCATCGCCGGCAGCGCGATGCGCCAGCGCCCCCGCGACGCGGCGCTGACCGCTGCGCACTAGGGGAGCGTGAACTTCTCCCAAGCGCCGATCGCGGTGCGGTTGGCTATCAGTGGCTGGGCGCCGGCGCTCTCGGCCGTCACGTACCGGCCGTTGGCGTTCGACTGCAGGCTCACGGTCCCGTCGGTGTTGCTGATGAGCCGGAACTTCTCCCACGCCCCGATCGCGGAACGGTTGGCTATCAACGGTTTGGTGCCGGCGCTCTCGGCGGTCACGAATCGGGCGTCCGCGTGTGAGTACAGCGCGACGTATCCGCCGCCGAGGTCCACGATGTCGAAGGTCTCCCAGCCGTTGACGATGGTCCGGTTGGCGATCAGCGGATGGGTGCCGGCGGATTCGGCGGTCACGTACCGGTTGTTGGCCATGGCGCGTAGCGATACGCCCGCCCGGGCCGGGTCGACCTCGTAGAACTTCTCCCACGCTCCGACCTTGGCGCGGTTGGCGGCCAGCGGCTGGGCGCCAGCCGACTCAGCGGTGACGTACGCCTTCGCGTACTTGCCGTAGAGGCTGACGCTGCCGTCCGGGTTGGTGCTCTCCCGGAACCTTTGCGCGTCTGCACTCGGAGAGCTCGCGATCGCGTTGAGCTGGTACGGCTGGGCCGGACCGGCGCTGATGTATTGCCCGTTGGCGTGCGAGCGCAGCGCGATGTATCCGGTCTCCGGCTCCACGACGTCGAACAGCTCCCACGCGCCGATCGCGCCCCGGTTGGCGATCAGCGGCTTGGCACCGGCGCTGTCCGCCGTCACGTACCGGTCGTTGCTGATGGACAGCAGCGCGATCGTCCGAACCACGTGCCACATGCCCGCGATGTGGCCTGCGGTGCTGTGGACCCCGGCCGCGTCGGTGACCGTCACCTCGATGTCGAAATTACCCTGAGCCGTGTAGTGGTGGGTCGCGACGGGCGTGGCCTGGGTCAGTGTGGTGCCGTCGCCGAAGTCGAAGGCGTACGAGACGATCGCCGGGAATCCGGGAGTCGAGGCCGAGGCGTCCGCGGTGGCGACCATGGCGATCGAGTCCGTCGAGACGGCCACCTTGGCGGCTGGTGCTCTGATGATCTCCGTGGCACCCCGATCGGCGTAGGGGATCGGGCCGGCTCCGGTGTTCGGGATACCCGGGTTGTCCTCACGGGGTTGTCCGCCCCTGTCAGTACTCGGGAAGCCGGGCGCGGCCGAGTTCGCCGAGTCCTCGTACATCGACATGTCAATGTTGGCCGGGTCCGGTTCCACGACGCTGTCGTGTGCGCCCTGCCCGGAGGCGGCTTGGAACTGCGCCAGGCTCGGCAGCGGCGAGTTCCAGGCGTACGCGTGGTCGCCACCGGGGCCGTGGGTGACCGCGTTGTAGTCGACGATCGTGCCGTTCGTTGCCGTGTCGTAGACAGCGATCTCGACGCCGTCGGGCGGTGGCGCGGGGCACACCGAGCCGTTGAGGCCGCCGTTGGTGTCCGCGATGTTGTTCTGTACCGAGACACCCGATGAGACACCGTCGACGCGGATCCCCGTACCGCAGTTGTACTTCAGCGTGTTGTTGGTGATCGCGGTACCGGTCGCGCCCGCGTTGTGTATGCCGGCGCCCTGGTTGTACGTGACCGTGGAGTTGGCGACCACGGTGTTCGCGGCGGTCGGCTCGATGAGGATGCCGTCGCCCTTGCTGCTTTGCGCTGACGTCTTGGCGATCGTGTCGTTCGAGCCCGCGACGTCGATGCCTTCGAAGGTGCTGGACGTGACCACCACTCCGCTGGTCGCGGCATCCAGCGCCAGGCCGGCGACCGTCCCGGCGGACGAGGCGCGCGTGAGCGTGGAGTCGGTCACTCCGGTGAATTGGATGCCGACCGCTGCAGTGTCCAGGGTGGTGGCGTGCAGGTTGTCGAGGGTGAGCCGGGTCGAGTTGCGAAACGTCACGAGCGACGTTTCCGGGATCGTACCGACGACGGCGAACCCACTGACCGTCACGTCGTGCTGGCCGTCGACGGTGAGACCGGCCCGGTCGCCCTTGAGCATGGTGGTATCGCCAAAGCGGAGGTGCCGGAGCACGATGTTCGATTTGTCGATCACGACGTCTTCGTTGTAGGGGCCCAACGGGATGACGCTCACGGTATCGCCCGGTTGCGCCGCCGCCAATGCCGCGGAGATCGTGCAGTAGGGGGCGTCCTGCGCGCCCGTACCGGCGTCCGAGCACGCGCTGGTGTCGTTGTTGACGAACAGCTCGCTGCCGGTGGCCGCCAGAGCCGGGCCCGCGGTGCCGGTCAGCGCCGCCGCAACCGTTAAGCTCGCAAGGCCGCCGAAGATACGCTTCCGCACGGTTGTCCTTCCCCCGCTACGCATGATGCTGGAGCGCAGCATATGCATCGGCAAGATCGCCGGCAATAGGCGGATCAGCCTCCGTCGGGATCTGCCGCTGCCGGGTCGATCTCCAGGGCGAGTGCGGTCTCCGGGTCGAACCAGCGCTGCCGCGACCGTCCTATGTGGAGCCGTACGGTCGCGCCGGGCTCGGCCCGGTACGACGCGGGTGCGAGTACCTTCACCTGCTGGCCGCCCAGGTCGACGGTGAGCAGTACCGCCGAACCGAGCGGCTCGAAGACCTGCACCGTGGCGGGTACCGCGCCGGGCGTATCCGCCGCGGCGAGCTCGATCGCCTCCGCGCGGATACCGAGGAGCAGCGGCTTTCCGTTGTATGAGGCCAGTTCCTGGGGTGCCTCGATGTATGCGTCGGCGGCGGCGAGGCGTACCGAACCGTCCACAGTGACCGTACCGGTGATGAAGTTCATCGGTGGGCTGCCCAGGAACCCGCCGACGAACTGGGTCGCGGGGCGGTCGTACACGGCCAGCGGATCGGCGATCTGCTCGATCCGCCCCTCCTTCATCACCGCGACCCGGTCCCCGAGCGACAGCGCCTCGACCTGGTCGTGGGTGACGTAGAGGGTGGTGGTACCGAGCTCGCTCACCAACTTCTTCAACTCCGCCCGGAACGACAGTCGCAACATAGCGTCCAGATTGGACAGTGGCTCGTCCATCAGCAACACGTCCGCCTGGGCCACGATCGCGCGAGCCACCGCCACGCGCTGCCGCTGCCCGCCGGAGAGCTGCGCCGGGTACCGGTCGAGGTACTCGGTCAGGTGCAGGAGCTCGGCGGCCCACGCCACCTTGTCCCGGATCCGGTCCTTCGGCACGTGGCGCATCGCGAGGCCGAACCCGATGTTGTCGCGTACGCGCTTGTGCGGGAAGACGGCGTACGACTGGAACACCATGGACAGCCGGCGTTCCCGCGGCGGAAGGTAGGTGACGTCGCGCTCGCCGATGACGACCTGTCCGGCGGTCGGCAGCTCAAGCCCGGCCACCATCCGCAGCAGCGTCGTCTTGCCACAGCCGCTCGGGCCGAGCAGTACGAGGAATTCGCCGTCCGCGACGTCGAGGCTCACGTCGTCGGTCGCCGGGCTCTTCTGGCCCGGGTACAGCTTGACGAGGTTGCGCAGTCGTATCCCGGCCATCAGCGGATCGTCGCCCCCCACATGTTCGTCAGGTACCGGCGCATGATCAGGATGAACAGCAGCGACGGCACCACCATCGCGAAGCCGCCCGCGAACCGGTACTCGATCGGCGAGTACGGCAGGGCGTTGAGTACCAGCGCCGGCAGCGTTCGGTTGTTCAGGGTGAGGATCGCCGCGGCGAGGATCTCGTTCCAGGACAGCACGAAGGTGAAGATGCTGGACGCGGCGACGCCGGGAATCGACAGCGGGAGTACCACCTTGCGGAAGGCGCCGAACCGGGTGCCGCCGAAGATGAGCGCCGCCTCCTCGAGTTCGGCGGGTACCGAGACGAAGACGCTCGCCGTGATGAGTGCGGTGGTGGGCAGCGCCAGTGCCGCGTGTACGAGCGCGACCGCCAGGATGCTGTCGTAGATGTGGAACCGCAGGAACATCGTGGCCAGCGGGATCGACAGCACCACGACCGGCAGGGACCGGGTGACCAACAGGAACAGCTGGTACGCGTCGCGGCCGCGGAAGGCGTACCGGGCGACCGCGTACCCGGCGGGGGCGCCGATCAGCAACGAGAGCACGAGGGTGGCGAGGCCGACCTCGACCGAGTTGATGAAGGACGGCACGACGCCGGTGGAGCCGAGGAACGAGCGCAGGGTCTCGGTGGACAGGCTGTGCGGCCACAGCGCCTTGGGGAAGCTGTTGAGCTCGGTCCGGGTGGAGAACGCGGCGAGCGCGATGAGATAGACGGGTAC
>JBPYFB010000108.1:0-6646 GCA_051986465.1 Rugosimonospora sp. | reverse complement strand
TCTGTGCCAGCTTCTCGACCTGCCCGTTGAACTCCCGGAACAGGTCGGTGAACGCGGCCACCTGCACGTCGCTCCAGTCCTGCAGGGCCCGGCCGATGGCGTGGCACCTGGCCTGCACGACCTGCTCGCAGCGCAGGTGACCCTCGGCGGTCAGGGCCAGCCGCCGGGCCCGCCCGTCGCCCGGGTCCGGTTCGCTACGCACCAGGCCGGCGCGCACGAGCTGGGCGACCTGGCGGCTCACGGTCGACGGGTCGACCCCTTTCGCGTGCGCCAGCTCGCGCAGGCGCATGGGCCCCCGCTGCATCAGGGGAAGCATGAGCAGCAGGGTGGCGCGGTCGGCGGCGCCGGGGACATCGGTGGCCGCCTTGAGCAGCCGTACCAGCCGCATGATCTCGTCCGTGAGCGCGCTGGTCGCAGCGGTACGCCCGTCGATGTCGCCCGCCAACCCCGCACGCCCCCTCGCGGACCTTTGATGCATGTACCATACATCGAACTGCCCGGCCGCCGCGCCCAGGCGGTAGCCAGGTCCGCGCTCAGCTCCAGATCGTCACGTAGACCGGCGGGCGGAACCGCGACGGCGGTACCCCGGCCCCCGGCGAGCACATCAGCTGCGTCGCCTCGGGCGTGCCGAGGAAGTTGCGCAACCGCCCGGCCGGGTCCGAGCGGCGGTCCGGGGGCAGCGTGGTGACGTGCCAGCAACCGTGCACCGGGGTCAGCGGAGTGTCCACTGTGCACAGTTCGCCGCGGCGCAGCTCCCGACTGACGAGTGTGGACACGGCGGGGGCGACACCCGCGCCGTCCGCCGCCGCCGACCAGGCCGCCGTCTGGTTGGGGAAGACCCTGATGTGCGATTCGGGTACCCGGAACTCGCGCAGCAGCCGACCGGTGTCGCTGTCCGGGTCGGTACCCGACGGGTCGACCAGCCACGGCCAGCGCGCCGGGCTGCCGCTCGGGCGCGATCCGGGCGCGGCGACCACGACCATCCGGTACCGCAGCACCGGTTCGGAGACGAGCCCCAGGCTCGGGTCGCCGGACAGGTCCGGACCGAGCACGGCGTCGGCCAGCCGGTTGGGCAGCAGTACCCGCATCTCCGCCGTGCTCGCCACGCCGAACGAGGTATCGAAGACGCCGGACCAGCGCCGGTTGAACGCCTCGACCAGCGGTGTCGCGATGAACTCGGCGATCGTCGCGCTGACCAGCAGGCGCAGCCCGGCCGGCGCGGCCTGCCCGGCCCGTACCGCCGCCTCGGCCTCGGCGCGCAGCGCCACCATCTGGGAGGCGATGCCGAACAGCCGGTTGCCACCCTCGGTCAGCGCCATGCCCTTGCCCTCGCGCACCACCAGTTGGTCGCCCATGTGCTGGCGCAGCGCGGCCAGCGCCCGGGAGACCGCCGGCTCGCTGACGCCGAGGACGTCGGCGGCGGCCCGCACCGAACCGAGCCGGGCGACGAGTACGAACGCGCCGAGCTGCGTGAGGGTCATACCCCCAGACACTAACCGGTGACTAACCGAATGGTTATCGCCGTGTTGATCCTGAGCGCGCAGCCGCGCAGGATGGTCCCGGCTGGCAGGCCTCAACCGCGAGGGGGCGTCCATGCAAGTTCCCGCACACTTCGAGTACGAACGGGCGACGAGCGTCGAGCACGCGCTGACGCTGCTGGCCCGCTGGGGCAGCGAGGCGAAGGTGGTCGCCGGTGGCCACAGCCTCATCCCGATGATGAAACTGCGCCTGGCGAGGCCGGACGCACTCATCGACATCAATGACCTCACCGAGCTGTCCTACCTGCGCCTGGCAGGGGACGAGCTGCGGATCGGCGCGATGACCCGGCACGCCGAGCTGCTCGGTTCGCCGCTCGCCGCCGAGCACTACCCCATCTTCACCGACGCGGAGAAGGTGATCGCCGATCCGATCGTGCGCAACCGGGGCACGGTCGGCGGCTCGCTGTGCCAGGCCGACCCGTCCGAGGACCTCTCGGCCGCGTTCGCCGCGGTCAACGCGACCGCGGTCATCCAGGGCCCGGACGGCACCCGCACGGTACCGGTGCGCGAGTTCCACGTTGGACCGTACGAGACCGTGGTGCAACCGGGTGAGCTGCTCGTCGAGGTACGGGTGCCGGTGCGCCCGGGCGGCGGCTCCGCATACCAGAAAGTGGAGCGCAGGGTCGGCGACTGGGCCGTGGCCGCGGCCGGTGCGGCGCTGTGGCTCGCCGGCGACACCATCGCCGACGTCGGCATCGGGCTGACCGCCGTCGGCGCGCCGCACTTCTACGCGGCCGAGGCGGAGGAGTTCCTGCGTGGCGCGGCCGCCACCGACGAGAACCTCGTCGAGGCCGGCCACATCGCCGCCCAGCACTGCGAACCCGCCGCCGACCAGCGCGGCCCCGTCGATTACAAGCGGCACCTCGCCGGCGAGCTGACCACGCGCGCGCTGCGCCGGGCGGCGACCCGGGCGCGCGGACTGGAGGGATGATGCAGATCTCGGTCACCGTCAACGGCCAGGAGTACACCCAGGACGTGGACACCCGGCTGCTGCTGGTCCACTTCCTGCGCGACACGCTCGGGCTCACCGGTACCCACTGGGGCTGCGACACCTCCAACTGCGGTGTCTGTACGGTCCAGTTGGACGGCGTACCGGTGAAGTCGTGCACGGTACTCGCGGTGATGGCGCACGGCCACGAGGTACGCACGGTCGAAGGGCTGGAGCGCGACGGCGTGCTCGACCCCGTACAGCAGGGCTTCGTCGCCTGCCACGGGCTGCAGTGCGGCTTCTGTACGCCGGGCATGATGCTCACCGCGCGCTGGCTGCTCGACCGCAACCCGGACCCGTCCGAGGCGGAGATCCGGGAGGCCATCTCCGGGCAGTCCTGCCGCTGCACCGGCTACGAGAACATCGTGCGCGCCGTCAGGTGGGCGGCCGCGCACGCCACCGCCCCCGCAGCCGTCCCCGAGGAGGTTGCCCAGTGACCACCCTGGACGAACCGGCCACGACGCCGATCGGCTTCGGCCGGATGCACCGCAAGGAAGACGCCCGCTTCATCCGGGGCAAGGGCCTGTACGTCGACGACGTGCGACTGCCCGGCATGCTGCACGGCGCCGTGCTGCGCAGCCCGTACGCGCACGCCCGCATCGTCTCCGTCGACACGAAGGCGGCGGAGGCGCACCCGAAGGTCAAGGCGGTCATCACCGGCAAGACGCTGGAGACGCTCAACCTCGCCTGGATGCCCACGCTCTCCTACGACACCCAGGCCGTGCTCGCCACCGACAAGGTGCGCTTCCAGGGCCAAGAGGTCGCGTTCGTGGTCGCCGAGGACCGGTACGCGGCGCGCGACGCCCTCGAACTCATCGACGTCGAGTACGAGCCGCTGCCCGCCATCGTCGACGCGCGCAAGGCGCTGGACCCCGACGCGCCCGTCATCCGCGACGACAAGGACGGCAAGACCGACAACCACATCTTCGACTGGGCCGCCGGCGACCGGGACGTGACCGACCGGGTCTTCGCGGAGGCCGACGTCGTCTCCGCGGCGGACGTGCTGTACCCGCGGGTGCACCCGGCGCCGCTGGAGACCTGCGGCGCGGTCGCCGACTTCGACAAGGTCAGCGGCAAGCTCACGATGTGGTGCAACACCCAGGCGCCGCACGCGCACCGCACGGTGTACGCGATCGTCGCCGGGCTGCCCGAGCACAAGATCCGGGTGATCGCGCCGGACATCGGCGGCGGCTTCGGCAACAAGGTACCGATCTACCCCGGGTACGTGTGCGCGATCGTCGGCTCCATCGTGACCGGCAAGCCGGTCAAGTGGATGGAGGACCGCTCGGAGAACCTGATGAGCACCGGCTTCGCCCGCGACTTCCACATGCACGGAGAGGTCGCCGCGACCCGGGACGGGAAGATCCGGGCGGTACGCGTCAAGGTGATCGCCGACCACGGCGCGTTCAACGGCACGGCGCAGCCCACCAAGTACCCGGCCGGCTTCTTCCACGTCTTCACCGGCTCGTACGACCTGGAGGCGGCGCACTGCGAGGTCACCGGCGTGTACACGAACAAGGCGCCGGGCGGCGTCGCGTACGCGTGCTCGTTCCGGGTGACCGAGGCGGCGTACCTCATCGAGCGCCTGATCGACGTGCTCGCGTACGACCTGGCGATGGACCCGGCCGAGTTGCGGATGCGCAACCTGCTGCGCCCCGAACAGTTCCCGTACCCGACGCCGACCGGCTGGGAGTACGACTCCGGCGACTACCCGCGCGCGCTGCAACTGGCGCTGGACATGGTCGGCTACGACGCGTTGCGCGCGGAGCAGGCGGCGCAACGGGAGCGCTGGGTCGCGGGCGACCGGTCCGGCACGCTGACCGGCATCGGCATCTCCTTCTTCACCGAGGCGGTCGGCGCCGGGCCGCGCAAGCACATGGACATCCTCGGGCTGGGCATGGCCGACGGTGCCGAACTGCGCATCCACCCGACGGGCAAGGCGGTGCTGCGCATCTCGGTACAGACGCAGGGCCAGGGGCACGAGACGACGTACGCGCAGATCGTCGCCGAGGAGCTGGGCATCTCCCCCGACGACATCGAGGTGGTGCACGGGGATACCGACCAGACCCCGTTCGGCCTCGGCACCTACGGCTCGCGCTCCACTCCGGTCTCCGGCGCGGCGACCGCGATCGTGGCCCGCAAGGTACGCGAACGGGCCCGGATCGTGGCCGGCGCGATGCTCGAGGTCTCCCCCGACGACCTGGACTGGGGCCGCGCGCCGGACGGCACCGGCCGGTTCTCCGTCAAGGGCGACCCGGACAAGGGCAAGACGATCCAGGAGATCGCGCTCGCCGCGCACTCCAACCTGGAGCTGCCGGAGGGCGTCGAGGGGCACCTGGACGCCACGACCGTGTACAACCCGCCCAACCTCACCTTCCCGTTCGGCGCGTACATCTGCGTCGTGGACGTGGACCCGGGTACCGGCCAGGTGAAGGTGCGCCGGTTCGTCGCCGTCGACGACTGCGGGGTGCGGATCAACCCGATGATCGTCGAGGGTCAGGTGCACGGCGGGCTGGCCGACGGCGTCGGCATGGCGCTGATGGAGCTGATCGCCTTCGACGAGGACGGCAACTGTCTCGGCGCGTCCTTCATGGACTACCTGCTGCCCACCTCCGTCGAGTGCCCGTCGTGGGAGCTGGGCGAGACGGTCACGCCCTCGCCGCACCACCCGATCGGGGCCAAGGGGGTGGGCGAGTCGGCGACGGTGGGTTCGCCGGCCGCCGTGGTCAACGCGGTCCTCGACGCGCTCAAGCCGTACGGCATCCGGCACGCGGACATGCCGCTGACCCCGGCCGCCGTGTGGCGGGCCATCCAGGGCCAGCCGATCCGCCCGGACCTGGCCATCACATGACCACCAGCACCCCCCAAGATCCGCACAATTTCATTGACGTTGCGGTGTTGGGGGACCCCGGACACCGCAACTTCAATGAAGTTGCGACGCGGATGCGGCGGATGATCGACGAGCGCACGCCGTTCGTGCTGGCGACGGTGGTACGCGCGCAGCGGCCGACCAGCGCGAAGGCGGGCGACCGGGCGCTGGTCCTCGCCGACGGTACGGTCGACGGCTTCGTCGGCGGCTCGTGCGCCGAGTCGACGGTACGGCTGCAGGGGCTGCGGCTGCTGTCGACCGGGGAGTCCACGCTCCTGCGCATCACCCCGGAACCGGAGCCGGACCCGCCGGCCGAAGGGCTGATCTCGGTCGCCAACCCGTGCCTGTCCGGCGGCACCCTGGAGATCTTCCTGGAGGCGATGCTGCCGCCGCCGCTGGTGCACGTGTACGGGGACGCGCCGGTGGCCCGGGCACTCGCGAGCCTGGGCGCGGTGCTCGGGTACGACGTGGTGGGTGGCGCCGAGGTACCGGGCGACGCGTGCGCTGTGGTGGTCGCCTCGCACGGCCGCGACGAGGAGCCGGTACTGCTGGCGGCGCTGCGCGCGGGCGTGCCGTACGTGGCGCTGGTGGCGAGCCGCCGGCGCGGCACCGCCGTACTGTCCACATTGGACATCCCGGCCGCCGACAAGGCGCGGGTATGCACCCCGGCCGGGCTGGACATCGGTGCCCGTACCGCACCCGAGGTGGCGCTGTCCATCCTCGCCGAGATCGTGGCGAGCCGGCCCCGGGCACCGCGGCCGGCCCGCCCCGGGCAAGCGCGGGCGGAGCCGGCCGTGGACGTCGCGACCGACCCGGTCTGCGGCATGGCGGTCGCGGTCACCCCCACCGCCCTTCGCCATACCCACGCCGGTACGGTGTGGTACTTCTGCGGCACGGGGTGCCGGGACGCGTTCCTCGACACCCCAGAGCGGTACCTGTGATCGACGACGTACCGGCGCTGAGCGCGCGGCTGGACGAGAGCGGGTACCTCGCCGGCGAGCCGTTGGCGACCGCGCTGTTCCTCGCGGTACGCATGGGCCAGCCGATCCTGCTGGAGGGCGAGCCCGGGGTGGGCAAGACCGAGGCGGCCAAGGCGCTGGCCGCCGCGCTCGACACGCCGCTGATCCGGCTGCAGTGCTACGAGGGGCTGTCCGCCGCGGAGGCGCTGTACGAGTGGAACTACCCGCGCCAGCTGCTCGGCATCCGGCTCGCCGAGTCGCGTGGCGAGCCGCTGGGCGAGGCCGACCTGTA
>JBPYFB010000107.1:0-5269 GCA_051986465.1 Rugosimonospora sp. | reverse complement strand
CAAGGTCGTGACAGAGTCGACGTGCCGAGCTTGCCGCGATGATCAGGCGGAGACCGGGTCGCGCCGCAGGTGCTGGGCGAGGACGGCGAGTTGGGTCTTGCGGGCCTCGGCGTGGCGCTGGACGCCGGCGTCGGTGACTTCGACGAACACTCCTCGCCGGTCGGATTCGCAGAGGGCGCGCACGACCAGGCCGCCCTTTTCCAGTCGGGCCACGGTGCGGGACAGGGCGCTCTGGCTGAGGTACATGTCGGTGGCGAGGTCCTGCATGCGGCGCTTGTCACAGTCGGCGCCGATCAACCGATCGAGCGTCTCGTATTCGCTCATGGTCAGGCCATGCCCGTCCTGCAGTTCGCGCTCAAGTTGGCAGGCGACTGCGTTGTAGCTGCTCAGGAGCGAGCGCCAGCGGTCGACCAGGCCTTCCTCAGACCCCATGCCGCGGATCCTAGCATGTCTGCGCATCTAATGCACACGCATTAGATGCGCAGCGAATTAGTGCGTGGACATCCAATGCACGTGCATCTAATGTCTGTCCTCGTGACCACCACCGAAGCCCACAGGGTCTCCACAGTTCCCGCCACCACGGCCATCCCGGCCCCTACCGACCCGACCACGGACCAGCGCTGGACCCCGCGCCTGTGGGGCATCCTCGCGGTGCTCTGCATGGTTCTGTTCCTCGATGCGCTCGATGTTTCGATGGTCGGTGTGGCACTGCCGTCAATCGGCACGGACCTGCACCTGTCCACCACCTCGCTGCAGTGGATCGTCAACGGTTACGTTCTCGGGTACGGCGGGCTGCTGCTGCTCGGTGGCCGTACCGCGGATCTGCTCGGCCGTCGCAACACGTTCCTCATCGCGCTCGCCGTCTTCGCCGCGGCCTCGCTGGCCGGCGGTCTGATCGACAACGGGTCGCTGCTCATCGGCACCCGGTTCGTCAAGGGCCTGGCCGCGGCCTTCACCGCGCCCACGGCCCTGTCCATCCTGACCACCACCTTCCCCGAGGGAAGGGCCCGCAACCGAGCGTTGTCGGTCTTCTCGGTGTTCGGTGCCAGCGGGTACTCCAGCGGGCTGATCCTCGGCGGACTGCTTACCGGCTTCGGCTGGCGGTGGACCTTCCTGATCCCGGCGCCGCTCGCGACACTGGCCCTGATCGCCGGGCTGCTCCTCATCCACCGGGACAGGCGCGCCACGGAAGGCGGCCACGATCTGGTCGGGGCCGTCACCCTCACCACGGGCATGCTGCTGGCCGTCTACACCGTGGTCTCGGCACCGCAACGCGGCTGGCTCGCCCCGGTAACCCTCATATCGATCGTTCTCGCCGTCGCACTGCTGACCGCGTTCGTGCTGACCGAGAGCCGGGTCGCGCACCCCCTGATCCGGCTGGCGATCCTGCGCTCTGGCCCCATCGCCCGCGCCAACCTCAGCATCATCGCACTGTTCGGCTCGTACCTGAGCTACCAGTTCATGATGACGCTGTACCTGCAGGACGTCCTGCACTGGGCGCCGCTGCGGATGGCGCTGGCCCTGCTACCGGCCGGGCTGGTGGTCGCGTTCGGGTCACCGGTCGCCGGCCGGCTCGTCAACCGGTACGGGTCGCAGCGCCTCATCCTCGCCGCGATGACCTTCATCAGCCTGGGCTACGTCTGGTTCCTCTCCACCGCCGGAAACAGTCCCCACTACGCCATCACCATCCTGCCCACCATGATCCTGCTCGGTGCCGGGTTCGCCTCCGGATTCAGCTCGACCATGGCCCAGGCGACCCAGGGGATCGACGACTCCGAGCAGGGGCTCGCCTCCGGCCTTGTGCAGACCTCGGGTCAGGTCGGCGCCGCACTCGTGCTCGCGGTCGTGACCGCACTGGTCGCGTCAGGCGGATCGACCAACACAGCCGCCGACTTCCGGCAATTCCACCCCGGCGTCAACCTCGTCACCGCGGTGGCCCTGATCGGGCTGCTGCTCAACCTGGTACCACTGATCGCGCGCCGCCGCTCCGCCACCCCACTCAACACCTGAATACCCGCCGCGGCGGTCGTCAGGAGACTCACGACCGCCGCGGCATGTCCAGCTGGCCGCTCGGTGTTGGCGTAGCCCGACCGGGTCAGAGCATTTCATGTCTACAGTGGATGGACGATAGCCGGACGTGCCAGTGACGGGACTCAGGTCCGCTCGGTGCGGCCGCAGGCGGTACAGGCCGCCTCCGAGATCATCACCGGCCCGTCGAGGTACTCCTCCGGCAGCAGGTACGTGATGAACCGGCGCTCATCGTCGGGCTTGCCGCCGTGACTGGCGCACGTCGGGGCACTGAACTCTCGGCGGTAGATCCATCCCACGCTAGACCTAGTCGACAAGTCGGCGATCGTGCACTCCTGCGCCATCCTCGGCCGCCCACCTCGCCAGCCCTCGCTGAACCCGCCCGCGGCCCGAGTGACCCGGCCGTTTCGACGTGACCCGAAACATGACGACAACCAGCGTCCACCCCAGCAAAACTGGCGCCCATGTGGTTGCTGCCGCGGGCCCGGCTCTGGTACCTCGCCGCCATCGCCTTCGTATCGGTACTGCTGTCCGCGTCCGCGTCCGCGTCGCCGCCGCTCCGCCCACCGGGAGACCGGTCCGGGGCCGGCAAACCACGCAGCGCGGCCGGTGAGCCTGGCTGACCGCCGGGCCGCCCTCCGGCGTGACCTGGTGTCGGGCACCCGGGACCGACCCGCGTCGTGCCGGGTCCGCCGCCGTCGCCGGCGGAAGTGGCGAAGGTGCGGCACGGTACGCCCGGAACCGCGGTCGCGGTGCCGTAGGCGACCGGTCCGGGCAGGGTATCGGCCGGCCCCGACCGGCCTGGCATTGTCCATATTGGACGAATCGCACATTGCCGCAGATGCGACCAGCGTCCGAAGAATTTAGTGGATCTTGTCGAATGCGGGCCCGCCCGTTCGCGGCATGAGTAGCGGCCGGTCGACACGCGACCGGGCCGGACGGAAGGAGATCGTTGTGCGTGCCAAACTCCTGTCGGCGATCGCGATCGTGACCGCGCTGATAGCCATATCCCCGGCACCACCGGGTTATGCGGCGACATCCGGATCACATATCGCTCCGGTCCGCGACTGCGCCGGGCTCGCGGCCGAATACACCATTCCGGGTACCACCGTCCACGTCACGACGGCGACGCCGGTCGCCGCCGACCCCGCCACGGCCACCCCCGCATACTGCGATGTGCAAGGGTTCGTGGAGCAGGCGGTGCGCTTCCAACTCAAGCTCCCCACGGCGACCTACTCCGGACGCTACGTCCAGTACGGATGCGACGGCCTGTGCGGTCTGCTCCGGCCGCGGGACTTCCCGCGATGCGGGCCGACCGGTACCGACTTCGCCGTGGCGGTGACCGACGATGGCCACGAAGGTGCCGTACCGCCGCAGACCCCGCCGTTCGTCGCGATCCTGGACGGTACCTGGGCGGCGAACAATCGGGCCGCCCGCGAC
This sequence comes from Rugosimonospora sp., assembly GCA_051986465.1. Classification (GTDB taxonomy): domain Bacteria; phylum Actinomycetota; class Actinomycetes; order Mycobacteriales; family Micromonosporaceae; genus DATEJJ01. Next base: position 1,801 of record JBPYFB010000107.1, on the reverse strand, counting down.
GACTACTTCTTCCGCGCCCCGCACGTCGTGTCGCTGGCGGCCAAACGCATCATCGCCGCGTACTACGGCGCACCGCCCGCAACCTCGTACTTCAACGGATGCTCCACCGGCGGCCGGGAGGGCCTACTGCTGGCGCAGCGCTACCCGCACGACTTCGACGGCATCGTTGCCGGCGCCCCGGCGAACATCATGGGTCCCCTGGTCGGCCTGTACTTCGCGTGGCTGGCCAGAACCAACATCGGCCCGGACGGCTCTCCGGTACTCACCTTCCACGAGTTGCCCGCGCTGCACAGTGCCGTACTGGCAGCCTGCGACGGGCTCGACGGTCTGGCCGACGGGCAGATCGATGACCCACGCGCGTGCCGGTTCGATCCGGCCCGCATTCAATGCCCGCCCGGCACCGCGCAGCCGACCTGCCTCACCCCGGCACAGGTCGCCGTCGCCCGGAAGTTGTACGACGGGCCGCGCGACGCCGCTGGACACCGGCTCTACCCCGGCTGGGAATCGTACGGCTCAGAGCTGGCATGGGAAGGCTCCGCCGTGCCGTACCGGGACGGCGGCTTCACCATCGCGCCGCTGCCGGACAACTACCTGCGCTATGTCGGGTACCCGATCGGCACACCGAGCTCGTCGGTGGCGGAGATCCAGTTCACCAAACAGGAACTCGACCGGCTGACCCCCGAAGGCGTCAAGGGCAACGCGTTGAGCCTGGACCTGCACGAATTCCGCGAGGCCGGCGGCAAGCTGATCCTCTGGCACGGCTGGGCCGACCAGTCCATCCCCACGGTCGGCACCGCCGACTATTACCAGCGGCTGTGGCAGGCAGGCGGCGGCCTGCGGCAGACCCAGCAGTGGGCCCGACTGTTCCTGGTACCCACCAAGTACCACTGTGAGTTGGGCGGCGAGCTACTGTCCACATTCGACCCGTTCCCCGCGCTCGTCGGATGGGTCGAACACGGCCAGGCGCCGGAGAGCATCGTCGCCACTGGTACCAACCCCGCCGGTGGTACCCGGTCCCGGCCGGTGTTCCCCTATCCCTTGCGAGCACGCTACGACGGCAGTGGCAGTGTCGATGACGCGAGCAACTTCGTACCGGCACCGCCACTCGTCGCGCCACACACCGTCGACTGGCTCGGCACCTACCTGTACCACCTGCCCGGACCGGTCGCGTAAACCGACCAGGCCTCGCGGCGCTGCACCGGCCGGGCACCCTCGTTCCAATAGGAGAGCCGGACACCGGTCTGGAGATACGCACACGCCCCGGGCGGTACGGCCGTACTACGGTGGGCACATACCGTCTCCGGCTCGTCGCCCGGGCCAACCAGCGCTACGGCCGCGACAGGTCGCAGGATCAGACGACTCTAGATCATCGATCCGGGCTGTCGTGCGTGCGCGCACCGATGCGGTGGGAAGCGCGATACTGCGCGGGCGGCATGCCGTACATCGACCGGAACGCCCGGCTGAATTCGGTGGCGCCCGTCAGGCCCCACCGCGCGCCGATCTCGTGCACGGGCCGTTCGTGCGCATGTGTCGCTTCGAGATCGGCGCGGCAACGCTCCAGGCGCCGCTGCCGGATCCATGCCGCCGGGCTGACCCCGGCGCTCTTCAGCAGCTGTTGCAGGTACCGCACCGAGATATGGTGAGCCGCCGCGACGGCCGCGGGCGACAAGGAGGGGTCGGCCAGGTTGCTTTCGATGAAGGCGGTGATCCGGCCGACCAGCTCGCGGGCACGGCTCTCGGGTGCGAGCGCTTCCTCGGTCCGGCACGCGCGGGCCAGCAGCGCCGCCGCCAACTCGGCGGC